>NZ_CACWPP010000242.1:1560-2289 GCF_902762735.1 uncultured Ruminococcus sp. | reverse complement strand
TCGTTTCCAATGAGAGCAAAGAGGATACAGAGGAAGTGTTTGTAAATCAGGTGCTTGCGGAGAGTATCAGCAGCTTTTATCCTGTGCTGACCGAAAAGGACATCACACCGCAGATTCATCTGACCGATGCCCGTATCGTGCGGAATGTGAATCGCTCGGAGCTTGCAAGGGTGTTTTCCAATCTGCTGAATAATGCGGTGAAATACAGTAACGGCGATTTAGATATCACGCTTTCCGATACTGGCGAGATCACCTTTGCCAATACTGCAAAAGAGTTGTCCACGATCGAAGTGGAACAGCTATTTGACAGATTTTATACAGTTGAAGCCGCACACCATTCCACAGGGCTTGGATTATCTATCGCCCGTACCCTTGTGGAGCGTATGGGCGGGTCGATCACGGCTGAATATGATGATGGTCGACTGACAATAAGAATCATGCTTTGATACTGCAACGGCACGGAGAACGCTCTCTGTGCCGTCTTTCTTTTTTCAGCAGTTAGTTTCCCCATAATCGCCACGGACGGCCCTTAGGATTCTGAAAGATATAAGATGATAGCAATATTCATGCCCTATCGTGGAAATGCTTGGTTTTAATCGCGAAAACTATCAAGTTAAATCTTTCAGAATCCTTAGGGGCTTTTCCGTTCACCTGAGAGCAAAGGAAAAGGCTCTGCATTTCTGCAAAGCCTTTATACTGATTATTCATTTTCATCTGAACATTTGGCAA
>NZ_CACWPP010000242.1:0-1521 GCF_902762735.1 uncultured Ruminococcus sp. | reverse complement strand
TTCATTTTCATCTGAACATTTGGCAAGTGGCGCATAAGCTGAACAAAATCTAATGGTCTCGGAAAAAATTCCGCCTATTTTCTCACGTCCTCGTGAGCCTTATCAACTATCGTTTTGAAAGTCTGCGGAGTGACTGCAAGGCTCTCCATCTTCTCCTGATACTCTGCAAGTTTGTTCTGAATCTCAGTTAAACCTTGCCCAATCTCCCGCAAATCTTCGGGATATATTTTGCCTGTCTGATTCACCAGAGTTGCAATAGAATTTATGCGGTCGGCAATCTCTTTGAATCTTGCCTTTTCGGGTGCAAGCTCCTCGTCAGTCAGCTCAATGATCGGTGTGGCAAGAATCGAATTGTAAATATACTCCGACATTGAGCGCAGACCGCTTTCCTCCGTGTACTGTTTCAGCTTGGCAAACTCCCTGTCATTCAGGCGTATTTTCATCACTTTTGACTTCCGTTCCTCGTCTGATTTTATATTCATAGACAAACCTCCAAAATCATAGTATTCGCCCATTTTCATTATCAATTATATCACTTTTTCTTTCATTTTTCAAGCGGGGTCTTAGGGGTGCAAAACCCTCTAACAAGCTCCTGTATTCAGGGTGGTCATTTTTCAAAATGTACCCCATGAATACCGTGCTTGCTGGGTTTGATTTTGATATTCTTCCGACCGTTCAGGTCGGATTGGTTTATTTTCATCACTTTCGTGAAAATATTTCTGAGCGAACTCTCATAGTCGCTTATGCGCTCATCAGAGCGTTTGGAGCTATGCGACTTGTATTGAATAATCCTGTTTCCGATGCTTGAAAGCTGTATCTCTACTGTGTGATTTTGATGTCAAAATAAAATCCCCATAACAATTTGTCGAACGCAAAACTCATCTGACACATCAAAGTTCATGCGCACTGCCAGTAGACAAAGTGAAGCGTTGCGCGCTATAATATTATCATCGGGTATGATCCCGAAATCTGAAACGAACGGTGGTGATGATATGGCTGACATCGCAAAGAAGATCTCTAAGCTCGATGAGAAGATCGGCAAGCTGAAAGAGCGTATCGAGTCCGATACGGCTGAATGTGAAAAACTGAGTGAGCAGAAAGCTCTGCTGATCTATCAGTCTTTGTGCAAACAGTATAGCTGTGAGGGACAGGCTCTTGCGGATATGATCGCAAGAGAACACGAGCAAGCGACTACATCCGGTGCTGATGAAAAAACTGTTTCGGATAACAGCTATGATGATGTTGCTGACGAGGAAGAAATGCTCGGTCAGACTTCTTTCTTTGAGAAGAAAAATCCTTACTCGGATTAAAAATATATCCGACAACAAAACGATTATAGCGATGCCGCTGAGTGCTGTCCGGTGCGCACAAATCAGATACAGAAACTTTGGGCGCAATACCTATGGACAAGCCTCGGCGGTTCGCGCTATAATATTACTGTGCAGGAGTAACGCCCTGCAACAAAAAGCCTATGCGTGTAGAGATAGATAATCGCAGGCGGAAAGGAGACAATTGAAAGAG
>NZ_CACWPP010000241.1 GCF_902762735.1 uncultured Ruminococcus sp. | reverse complement strand
TTGCCAAATGTTCAGATGAAAATGAATAATCAGTATAAAGGCTTTGCAGAAATGCAGAGCCTTTTCCTTTGCTCTCAGGTGAACGGAAAAGCCCCTAAGAGCCGTCCGTGATGGTTATGGGGGGGGAAATCTAACCGCAGAAAAAGAAAGACGGCACAGAGAGCGTTCTCCGTGCCGTTACAGTATCAAAGCATGATTCTTATTGTCAACCGACCGTTATCGTAATCAGCTGTGATAGTCCCGCCCATACGCTTCACAAGCGTTCTGGCGATAGATAATCCAAGTCCTGTTGAATGGTGTGCGGCTTCAACTGTATAAAACCTGTCAAAGAGCTGTTCCACTTCGACCGTGGACAGCTCTTTTGCGGTATTTGAAAATGTGATCTCGCCCGGATCGGAAAGTATGATCTCTAAATCGCCGTCGCTGTATTTGACCGCATTATTCAACAGATTTGAAAACACCCTTGCAAGCTCCGAGCGATTCACATTCCGAACGATACGGGTATCGGTAATGTGTATCTGCGGTGTGATGCCCTTTTCGGTCAGCACAGGATAAAAGCTGCTGATACTCTCCGCAAGCACCTGCGCAAGCACCTGATTTACAAACACTTCCTCTGTATCCTCTTTGCTCTCATTGGAAACGATCATGGAATATCTGAATAACTCCTCTGTAAGCTGCTTCATCGCTTCCGTGCGTTCTTCGATTGCGCCGACATACTCTCTGATCTCGGACAGCTCGTCTGTTTTTCCGATCATATAGAGATTGCCTGCGATAGCTGTCAGCGGTGTGCGCAGGTCGTGGGATATATTCGTTATTGCATTTTTCAGCTCGGTATTGCCCTGATGATATTGCAGATGTTCTTTTCTGAGTATTTTCAGCTGCTTGTTGATGCTGTCGGCAAGCTCACACATATCCTTGTCACGGGAAGAAATGTCAACTAAGGTATTGGTGTCGGTTTTCAGTCTGTCGGCAAACTTGTCCCCTATCTCTCGTGCCGATTTTTTCAGAAGATATATTTTTATCAATAAAACAACGATCAATGCGATCGCCGCTGCAAGCACCCAGCCCATTTACACACCTACTTTATGTCACATTTCTGAAAGTGGATAAGCCCGATCACCGAAAATACCACGATCATGACCGCTGAGATCATCAGGTTCTTTTCTATCCCGTCGGGTACCGTGTAATAAGAAAAATCGAACAAACTGCTCTGGGGGAAGAGCCTTGCAAGAAGCTCCATGGCCTTGTTGTCCTTTTTGAACATTCCCAGCACGAAGGAGAGATTGAGGGCATACTGCACCACAAGTATCACCACCGTGAGCTTTCCGCCGCGCATAAGATTTCCAAGCAAAAGAGAAACAACTGTGCTTACGCATATAAGCATAACGAGCATCACGGAAAGGGATACCAGAGCCGCTTTCAGCCTGTATCCGTCGTAATCAAAGGCGAATACCGCCACCGAAAAAACTGCCAGCTGATAGCAGACAAAGTATATCACCGCAGCGGCGCTCATTGCAAGAAGATCGGCCAGAAAGATCTCCGTGCGGGTGTGGCCGCTGACCAGCATATTTCTTATAGTGCCGTGGTTGTACTGAGAATCGAGAAGTACAGCGACCGTTGCCGACGCTGCAAAGGGGATCAGTATCGCCGCAAAGCTCGGCACGAAAGCGAGGATATTATCCTTAGTCAATACGATGCCTGAATTTTCGGGCATATTGAAATTAGGATACAGATACATTCCTGCCGTTAAAAACGCTCCGAAAAACGCAGATGCCGCTATTGTGATATAAAAATATTTTGATTTTAAAAGCTCGTGAAAATTTGCATTCAGCAGCTTAGTCATTGTCTGCACCTCCTACCAGCGAGATGTAAAAGCTCTCAAGGCTCTCGTCATGCTCCTCCAGCGAGAGTACCTCGCAGCCGTCCTTTGCAAGTGCTAAGGAAAGCTGAGTGATATTAGGCTTTGCGTAAATATCGGCTTTCTTATCATCAATGACCGAATATTCAAGCCCCATTTCGTCAAGCACGCTTGCCAGCATCGCCGTATCGGTGACAGTGATACGCATACACTTGCGACAGGCGGCTTCCAGTTCCTCCGCACTCATCTCACGAACGATACGCCCGCTGTCGATAAAGCCGTAATGCGTGGCAAGCCGTGAC
>NZ_CACWPP010000240.1 GCF_902762735.1 uncultured Ruminococcus sp. | reverse complement strand
ACATAGATACCCACGTTGTAATGTGACTGCTTTGTCATGATAATAAACTCCTTTCTGATAAAACAAAGCAGCCATATTCGGTATATTTATCTCAAAGAGCATGGAATACCGAATATGGCAGTAAGGACTACGCTGTTTCGGGTTCTTCCATTGCTCTGTGAAAAGCATGATCGTGAAGCACCTTGTCGAGATTTTTCTCCCCGACAAAGTGTGCGGTGACAATAAAAGTCTGTCCCTCGATCTCATAAGTCGTTGTATCGGTGGGCTTGTCTTTGTATCGCTCCACCATATCAGCAAGTGTCTCTTTCTTCTGCAATTTTCTCCTTTCCGCCTGCGATTATCTATCTCTACACGCATAGGCTCAATGTTGCAGGGGCGTTACGCCTGCACAGTAATATTATAGCGCGCACCGCCGTGGCTTGTCCATAGGTATTGTGCCCAAGGTTCACAAGTTGAATTTGTGCGCACAGGACAGCACCTCAGCGAGTACAGCTATCATCATTATGTTGGATTTATCAATCCTCATAGGGGTTACGTTTCTTGTCAAAGAACGAAGTCTGACCGACCATCTCGTCACTGTCCTGAGCTGTATCTGTATCGCTCATGGCGGCACCGCCTTGGGCAGTAAGCTCCAAGAGCTTTTCAGGGTGCTGAGTGATAAGCTCAAAGAATGCCTTTTGGTCAAGTCCGAATGTGTCACGCACTCTTGCGAGCTGCATCTCATTGAGCTTTGCATTGATCTTGTCGATCTCGGCACTGTCCTCACGCATACGCTTCTCCAGAGTCTCACGCTTGCTCAGGAGCTTCTTTGTCTGATCTTCATAGCTGAGCATAAATCTCACTTCCTTCCGTTTTATTCTCTCCTTGTCGGTTCGGGAACATATCCCGATGATATAATTATAGCGCACTTACGCTGTTTTTGTCTATTGGTATTGCGCTCAAACTTTCTGTTTCATTAGAGTTTTGCGTTCGACAGATTGTTATGGGGAATTTTGAAACTCACATAGGAGCAATTTTTTTGGAGCATATTTTTCAAAAATCATGCCCGTTTTTTGATTTTTCGTGCTTGTATATATGGAGGGTATTTTATTCAAGCACCTCCGTAAACTGTTCGCATTATGAATAGAAATCCAGTGTTGAAATTAGGCATAAGGGAGAACCGCCATGAACAAAGTGTATACTTTCGCAAAAAATAGGTGCAAATCTTCAGAATCCTCGGTTGTATAGTAGAGAGTGTTTTCAAGTGTCGGTCGCACCCTCTCACATATCATTACCAATAAAAAACGGCTATCGTTAAGTGCCGCTGAAATAATCTTCGTTATGCACAAATATCCTGTCGCATATTTTCCGAAATTTTCAGCGCAGATACTTAACGATACGGCTCATATTTTGGTATTGATATATGGGGAGACATTTTCATCAGACTGCCGCCCAAGTTGCGCCGAAACTGCGCCGAGGTTTATTACAATTATATTGTGAGCAGAGCGAGGGCATCACGGCGGAGCGTGAGCGATATGACCGCCGACCGAAGCGGCGGCATAATAGAGATAAAGTCGCTGTCGCTCCAATTCTCGCTATGACAGCGAGAAAACCGCCGAATGGCGGTAAAAGCCGTGCCGATGTGCCGATGAAAAATCGGCACTCTCAGTTCGCAAGCACGGTGATATGCGCCACGTTTCGGAGAAACGGGACTTTATCACGATGCTTGTCAGGGGAAAATTCCCCTAAGACCCCTAAATAAAAAAAGACCGCTGATGCGGTCAGGAACGAAAGGAAAGATTTATGACAAAAGCAGAGAAAAATTACAAGCGTAACTACGGTCACAAGGACAGCGAGGAACTTGCGTTGAATTACACCCGTGACGGTATGCGTGAGGAGCTTGACAAGGCTCTCTCCGAGGTCAGCCCGAATGACCTCACGGCAGACGAGCAGGAGTATCTAAACGGACGGGATCAGTGCCGTAATCACACGCTGAATATCCGTTTCAATGATACCGAGTGGGAGCATATCTGCAAGCAGGCGGAGTTGCTTCATGTAAAGAAGTCAAGTTATGTTCGTGAGTGTGCAAAGGCGCACTATGTTCTGATGATGGATCAGGGCGACATGAACGGTATTATCGGTGCGGTCAGAGCCTTATCCACCAACGTGAATCAGATAGCCCTACGAGCCAATAAAACAGGACGTGTTTATGAGGAAGATATAACTACTACGAAAGAGAGTGTGAATGCAATTTGGCAGTTACTAAGCTACATTCGATCAGCGACTCAGTGTGCGGATCACTTGAATACATCGTGGACGGGAATAAGACCAGAGGTCATTCGCTTGTCGAGTCTTTTATGTGCGAGACAGAACCCGTCAGAGCAGCCGAACAATTCCGAGCCGTCAGAGAGCGTTTCGGAAGTAGTCGAAGCACCACCAAAGCCCAGCACATAATTCAGTCGTTCGCTCCCAACGAAGTCACCCCCGAAAAGGCTATGGAGATAGCGCAGGAATTATGTCACAGGTTGCTGAAAGAACAGTATCAATATGTCATTGCGATACACACCGACCATGACCATTGCCACGCACATATCGTTGTAAATAACACGAATTTTATCACGGGCAGAACCTTTGAAACGGAGCATAATCAGGGCAAGAAAAAAGACCGTGCGTGGGCAGAGGTCAGGCACATATCGGACGAGCTGTGCAAGGAGAATAATCTATCTGTTATCGAACACCCCGAAGAAGTCAAGGGTAAGTCGCACTGGGAGTGGGACATAAACAGGCAAGGTTTGTCATGGAAAGCAAAGCTGAAATATGCTATCGACCAAGTTGTCAGGGAGAGCGATGACTTTGCGGATTTTCTGCTGAAATGCGCTCAGAACGGCATACTTGTCTACTACAATCCGGAGCATACGATAGACCTGAAATTTATGCTTGCCGAGCAGAAAGAACATAATCCGAGGGCGAAATTTACAAGAGCGAAAACGCTGGGGTGGTTTTATGAAACGGAGCAGATAAAGAGCCGTATTATCCACTACAAAAATGCTATGGAGTACAAGCCGAAAGCAAGAATTGTTCGTGTGCCTGTGCAGGCGGAGGAAAACAAGTTTATCCGTGACAGCATCGACCGCAATAACATGAAGCTGACAAGCAAGGCAATGAATATTCTTGCCAAGTATGGCGTGACTGCCGAGGAGTCGAAAGCTGCCGCCGTTGATGCTTACGGTGAAAGGATAACTCTTGTCGGCAAAATGAATCAAATCAGCGAGGAGATCAAGGAGCGTGAGCAGCAGTTGA
>NZ_CACWPP010000239.1 GCF_902762735.1 uncultured Ruminococcus sp. | reverse complement strand
TCCTTTCTGTATCTCGGTCGGCTGTGCCGACCTCTCAGGGGTCTTAGGGGAATTTTCCCCTGACAAGCCGTATAAAGTTTACGATTTTCCATAATCGTAGTACTTTATACCGTGCTTGTGAAAATTGATCGGGCGTTTCACGCCCTCACTTGAATTTTGCCGTTCTTACGGCTCATTTTCACGCTCCTGCGTGATTTGGAGCTATGCGACTTTTCTCTGTATCGGTCACGGCTCTGACTATATGATACTGGGGTACGGCGCAGTTATCGTTCTGGCTGAGCGGCAGTCTGGTGAAACTATTTTTCGGCACCACCTGAGCCGATTTTGAATGTCGATATGCTTACCTGTCTGCCGACAGGCAGGTCGTTACATTCAAATTTCTGCCCCGTCTGACCCTATGAAAAACACCCTCTACTTATCTACCGACGTTTTTGAGGTTTCGGGCATGATTTTCTGAAAAGTTTACAGTTTGTTCATGGCGATTCTCCCTCTTCGATTCTCCCTCTTGCATAGTTTCAACACGGTATTTCTGTTGATGATGACGGCGATTTCGGAGGGGAGATTTTCTCAGAAATGGGATTGATTATTCAGGGACGGTGTGGTATAATAATGAGGTAACAACAGGCGCTTGGCTTGAATATTGAAAAGAGGAATAACAAATGAGTATTTTTGGCTTTAGTTTTACGGAACATTCTGATTTGGCAGAGCCATATAAAACATTTGTAAGGCAGATGTCGAAATGGTACAACGGAGGGGAAATGCCCGAACTTGCGAGTCAGGATCTTCGCTTTGCCTTAGAACTGCAAAGACAAAAACTGCAATCGCTCGGACTTGATATGCAATGCAATCTCAAAAATACGGGATCAGCTACGGGCAATATTTATGGTGCTTCTTACAGCGACAGAGTATTCACAAACAGCAGTGTCAACGGAAATATGTGCATGACAAGAAACATCGGATGCAATCAGACTCAGCTCTATAAAAATACAGCGAACATCGGTCTGAGTACAGTATTCCAGAGTTTGAAAAATGATACCCAGCCGAGTGCTTCTATGCCGTTATCCTGTCCTCACTGCGGTGCGCCGTCTACGCTTGGGGAACTCGAATCCGGATGCAAATACTGTGGTACCGGATTCCTTATGAGCGAACTATATCCGAAGGTCGTTAATTTTTTCATTAGCGAGGAATATAACAGAGACAAAAATGCTGCTAAAAACAAGCGTGAGTTGGCAATCTTTATAACGGTTAGCATTATTCTGACGATGATCTACGTCCTGTTCACAGGTCAAAACAGCAGCGCAATAGAAAAAATTACCGGAGGTATCGTTGCCGGAGGTATTGTCGGCATCGCGCTGTTTGGTGCAAAAAAGCTATTTGAGGTCATATTCTTTATGGGCAAGAATATGAGAGGCGGAGGAGGTACAGGCTCAACTCTGTTTTATGCGAATAAGATCAAACGGCATGATCCTGAGTTTTCAATCGAATACTTCCGAGATAAAATCACATCACTGTTCAGAATGGCTGTTTATAGCAAGGATGCCACAGAGCTTGCCTGCTGTAAGTGCCAGTGTCCTGAAAAAGCGGCTGACATCATTGAAGCACAGCTATTCAATTTCAACATAAACAGTTGTAAAATAAAAGATATGGTGTGCGATGTAGAGGTCACGCTTTTTCTTGATTGCCTTCATTACAGAAAGGGAAAAATTCAAAGTAAAACAGATAAATACAGAATGCGTATCAGAAAGCATATCAAAGCTCCGATCGAGCTTGGCTTTTCCTTCGCAGCCGTTAGCTGTCCGTCATGCGGTGGAAGTTTCGATGCACGCAATGTGAAAGCCTGCCCGTACTGCAACACTGAATATTTGCACGAGGAACACGACTGGGTTATTACAAACATAAAGTAATAGAATCAAAGGAAATAATATCTACTTAATGCGGAGCGTTGCAAGCGTTCCGCTTTTTTATTTTCCCCATAACATTTTCACGATAAGAAAAGTTTTATGGCGCACTCTATTTCTTGCGCACTGCCAATAGACTTTTGGTATCTGAGCGCGCTATAATATTACTATGGAGTTGAATAATTCAGCTCAACTAAAATTTCAGAATGGTGGTGATGATATGTCTACAACTTCTATCGCTGACAAGCTGGCGAAACTCGAAAAGAAGATCGCTAAGCGTGAGAAAGCTATCGCTGACGAGACAAAGGAGCTTGATAAGGATAGAGCAGAATATAACAAGCTCTACATCATGTTC
>NZ_CACWPP010000238.1 GCF_902762735.1 uncultured Ruminococcus sp. | reverse complement strand
TCTCACCTTGATACCCTCATCAGACACATAGTCAACTGCCTTCTCTCTTTTCTCTACGGCAGATGTTGTATTCAAATTTTAGTCCTTTCCGACAGCTTTCTCTTTCTCGCTGTCTGTCATTTCGGGTTTGGTTATCAGCATCATCGCATCTCTCAGCTCATGCTGAATTGTGTAAGTATCGCAGTACCAGTTATCGACATAACGCTTGCAGACAGCAAGCTGAATATCCATAGGTCTGCGGCGGAGCGTACCCTCCGTCATACGCAGTAATTTTGCAACGGCAGGCAGGAAATAAAGGCAGTCATCGCCCTTATGCTCCGCTATCTCCCTGCGCTGTACGGCATATTCGTCCGAGGTGAATTTTGCAATAATTTCATCAACGGACTCCTTGTAAACGCCATCATAATTGAACAGCATACGCTCTTTGTCGAACCGCCCTTTGAACGGGATACCACTTGCGGCAAGGGCAATGCTTACCAGCTTTCCCTTGTCGGTATTTATCGCAACATATTCCTTGTTGTTGCTCTCATAATCGTCACCAACGAGGAAAACATAGTCACTCATTCAAAGCCCCCTTTCATCAATCCTCGTCAAACAGAGTACGGGGAGAAGCCTCATACAAAGTAGCCTTGTCCTTATCCGCAGGAGCATTGTCCGTCAGACTATCAATATCCGAATCAGACATACCGCCGTCACGGAGCTTTTCAAGCTGATCATGCTCACGTTCGATAGCGGAAAACAGGTCTTTGCCACTCAGCTTGTACTTGTTGGCGAGAGCCGTCAGGTAGAGCTTGTTGTACTCCTCCATTTCCTTGTCGAGCTGCTTCTGCTCCTCAGCAATCGTTGCCTGTCGCTTGGCGATCTTCTTTTCGAGCTTCGCCAGCTTGTCAGCGATAGAAGTCGTAGCCATATCATCACCACCATTCTGAATTATAGTCAAGCCGAATTACTCAGCCCCACGATAATATTATAGCGCGCTCAGATACCAAAAGTCTATTCGCAGTGCGCATGAAGTTGAGTGCGCCATAAAACTTTTCTTATCGTGAAAATGTTATGGGGAAAATAAAAAAGCTGCGGAGCGGAATGCTTCACAGCCTGTGTGTATTCATATGCGGTTTAATAAAAATTACTATGTCCCTGAATCCGTTTCAATTCATCAAAAAATTTCTCCAAAGAAGTGAGTATGTCATATATGTAAGACATATCTATCTGAAGTTCAAAAATAATTCCGCTGTTATATCCGTCAGACGCATTCTTAAAACAGCCATTAACATTACAATGCCCTAATTTATCGAATGTAAATGTCATGTTTGTACGGTTTAATGTTTCACCATAATTCTTCAAAACTGCAACAGGCTCAATACCCGGAAGACATTCATATACGTTTTCCAATTCGATATAAAAATAATACAGATTTCCTATCGTAATATCGCACTCAAAATTGCTATCTATTCCACAGCACTTATATGTAACTTCAAATTTTCCGGTTACTCCGCCTGCCTGTATTGAATACTCTGTTTGATTATCATCGAAACACTTGAATGAAAAAATGAACCGCTTTTCTCCATCTTGAATATCAATCAGGTTGTATGGCAATTCAAGGTTACTTTCAACCTTTATTGTCTTAAACATAAGCACCACCTCCGAGAAATATTTCCCGTTTACTATGATTTTGTTGAAGACTGTTTCTTACCCACAAATTATACCATATCCGCCTTGAAAAAGCAATCCCATTTCTGAGAAATCTACCCTATGGAATCATCGTCATCATCAACAGAAATCCTGTGTTGAAACTATGCACAAGGGAGAATCACCATGAACAAACTGTAAACTTTTCAGGAAATCATGCCCGAAACCTCAAATTTCACGGTAGATAAGTAGAGGGGTATTTTCATGGGCGGTCATACGGGGCAGAAATTTGAATGTAACGATAAGCATATCGACATTCAAAATCAGCTCAGGGAGAGCCGAACGGAAGGTTTCACCAGACTGCCGCCCACCCAGCAT
>NZ_CACWPP010000237.1 GCF_902762735.1 uncultured Ruminococcus sp. | reverse complement strand
TATCCCCTTTGAAGATTCGCTGAGCGAGGAGCAGATTGATGTATTCCACCAGATACTTGACTGTGTGAGCGAAACCGCCGCCGATGAAATGAGAGCTGCATACAAGGTCGGCTTCAAGGACGGTGCGACTATGATGCAGGAGATTCAGGACTGATACATTTACAGCATAAGGAAAGGGCTATGTCCTCCGTGACCGTGTACGGAAGGCATAGCCCTTATTTTTTCTTTTCAGATGCTTATTCAGTTTTCGTCTGCAAGGTTTACTATTCTACACTAATCTTATCGAATGTATGAATCCTCATCATTAAGTCTGGATATATATAGCATTTTTCATCTCCATAATATATACAGCTTGTCCCCACCAATTCACGAGAATTACTGCGTTGAATAAGTATATCTCCACTACATAGCCAATACTTTTCAGCTTCATTATGAGAAATGTCCACAAATTTGAAAGCATCAGCTTTGAAAACACCTGATGTGGTAGCTGTTAGGGTTAGATTTTTGACGCTTGTCTCATAATCTACTCCTTTGGGCGATAAACCATTTGACGGCTTATCAATAATTATATCGATGAGCCTGCACCAACACCACCCCTCCGGCAGTTCAAACGGCACTTCATCGGCAATACAGCGTTCTTTTCCGTCTATGATCTCATAAGGAATTTTATCCCTTGTTACGATGACTGATTCGTGCTTGTCACGCTTGATCTTGCCTGCCTTGATAAGTGCCTGTTTTTCGGCTCTGATACGCTCCAACAGCACACTTGCAGGCTCATCATCGGGGTTCTGCGGAACGAGCTTGCCTTGTACAGCTTCTTGCAGGATAGACTTTTTCAGAGCTTCGGGGAATGTGGTGTTGAGGGCGGTGAGGTGTTCTTCTGCCTTGCCGTATTTTTCGATGTATGGGAGGAGTTCTTCTATCTTGGCTACTATGCGGTGTTGTTCGGAGAGAGGTGGCAGGGGTACAAGCAAACTTATCATTGTATCTGTTCCTGCCCTCGGCATTTTTATTCCGTAGGTTTCTCCATTTACAAGCCCGTCAACATAGGGTGATTTTAAGAAATTCACGATATATTCAGCAGAAATGCCACCATATACTGTAAAGGGTACTATTTCAGGAGTGCAAATCCCACTATCAGGAGCAACGAGTATTTTCAAGAGGTACGGACGGAGTTTGCTGTATAGAATATCACCCTTGGTAAAAACGGTTTTGTCTCCAACAGCTTTTCTCTCACCAACGGTCTTTTTTACAAGTAGCCTACCACCTTTTTCTATATCCTCAAGGTCAAGTCCCCATATCGAAACATCTGCATCTTTAGCATTTATCTTCTGTTTGGTTTGATTGTAGGTGCTTATAATTCCTAACCTTACCCACTCCCACGAATCAGGAATCTCAAACGGTATCTCGTCCGAAATATCCCGAATTTCCTTACCGATCTGCTCACAGAAGGCATAAGGCAAATTATCAGAATATGAGAGTGTCAATAGCCCAAAGTCTAATGACACACTCACTTTCCGTTCCGCTGAGGTTCAAATCAGTATTATGGCGCGCGCTATAATGACAGCACACCCTTTTGGAACTGAATAACAGACAAAGATCTGAGATTTGCTCACACAAGCACTTCTCAGGTCTTTTCTTTTCAGGCAATTAGTTTTCCGCTCCGCAAGCTCGGACGGCTCTGAGGGGCATTTCCGTTCGCCAGAGGGCGTTGTCAAGCAGAGGTCGGCTCTGCGATCCCATGTTCCACTTCATACTCCCTAACACGGCGGTAAAAAGTGTTAGCCGACAAGCCCATTCTCCGCATAAAGTCCCTGCCTGTGATGCTCTTGGACTTCCATTCCCCATAGAGCTGCCCGAACCTCGTCCAGTCGATTTCAATGGGCTTTCTGCCTGTGTACTTGCCCTGTGCTTTGGCGATCTCGATGCCCTCACGCTGACGCTGTTTGAGCTGTTCTCTTTCAAGCTGAGAGAGTGCAGCGAACACGGTCAACATGAATTTGCCCGTAGGAGTGTCCGTGTCGATATTCTCCTTATGGCTGACGAGTGTTACCCCTTTGTCGGTAAGGGTGTCGATGATATTCAGCAAGTCCTTTGTGGAGCGTCCTAAACGGCTGATACT
>NZ_CACWPP010000236.1 GCF_902762735.1 uncultured Ruminococcus sp. | reverse complement strand
GTACTTGACATAAGTCGAAAACTATGGTATAATTGACATAAGTCAGAAAGGAGATGTGAAAATGCCAAGACCTCAGAAATCACGCCGTATCTGTTGTTACCCCGATTACTGGAGCTTTGCGCCCGATCAGGATACAGCAAACGATACGGTCGTTATGTCGCTTGACGAGTTTGAAACGATACGTCTGATAGATTATCAGTCAAAGACGCAGGAACAATGCGCTCAGGAGATGAACGTGGCGAGAACAACTGTCACGGCAATATATGACACCGCAAGAAAAAAACTTGCTCAGGCTCTGGTCGAGGGCAGACGCATCGTAATTTCGGGCGGAAATTATACTCTTGACAACACTATCTCAGAGGAGATCGCACGGAAAGGAAGCAGTATTATGAGAATCGCAGTAACTTATGAAAACGGACAGATCTTTCAGCATTTCGGCAGAACAGAGCAGTTCAAGCTCTATGACGTTGCTGACGGCAAGATCATCAATGAGCAGGTAGTTGGAACAATTGGCGCAGGACACGGTGCGCTTGCGGGATTTCTGAAGAATGCACAGGCAGATGTACTTATCTGTGGAGGTATCGGCGGAGGCGCACAGATGGCTATGCAGGAGGCAGGCATAACCCTCTACGGCGGCAATTCTGGCAGTGCAGATGAAGCGGTGCAGGCATTCCTTGCACAGACACTTGTTCAGAACGAGAACCCTACCTGCGACCACCATCACGAACACGGCGAAGGTCATTCCTGCGGAAGCCATAGCTGCGGTAATCACTGATGAATTACGATCATACTGAAAAGGCAGTCGCTCTTTTCACACAGGGATATAACTGCGCTCAGTCTGTTTTTGTTGCATTTTCTGATGTGACGAGCATGGACGAGGAACTTGCCAAAAGGCTTTCATCATCATTCGGTGGTGGGATGGGACGGCTGCGTGAGGTATGCGGCACCTGTTCTGCTATGTTCATGGTGGCAGGCATTCTTTACGGCGAAGGAACGGAAACCGATCACGCTGTTAAAACAGAGCATTACAAGAGGATACAGTATCTTGCAGAGGAATTCCGCAAACATCACGAAACGATCGTATGCCGTGATCTTTTGAAAGGACTTGCCGTTACAAGTGAGCCAACTCCCGAAAAACGTACCGAGCAATACTATAAAGTCAGACCTTGCGTGAAGTTTGTCAGGACGGCTGCGGAGATACTTGACCGCTATCTAGAAGAAAATCCGCCAAGAGGTGCTGAACTATGAAGATCGTCACACTTGTTGAAAATTCCTGCGGTAATGAAAATTGTATCGCAGAGCATGGGCTGAGCATTTATATTGAGACTGAAAAGCACAAGCTCCTGCTTGACACGGGACAGACTGACGCAGTTGTAAAGAACGCGAAAGTTCTGGGCATTGACCTGTCTGCTGTTGATACCGTGATTCTCAGCCACGGTCACTACGACCATTCGGGCGGTATCCTGTCGTTTTCAAAGCTCAACCATACTGCACAGATCATTATGCAGAGAAAGGCTACCGAACCGCATTACAACGGCGAGCGCTACATCGGCATTGATACGGGTATTCTCAATCTGCCGAATGTCCGGCTGATTGACGGTGATATTAGGCTTGATGATGAGCTGTTCCTGTTCAGCGGCATCACAGGCAGGCGGTGCTATCCGCAAGGCAATAAAAAGCTGTCCTGTCTGAAAGATGGTGTAAAAACCGAGGACGATTTTGCGCATGAGCAGTGCCTTGTCATCACACAGAACGGCAAACGCTGGCTGCTTTCGGGCTGTGCTCACAATGGCATACTCAATATTCTCGACAGATACAAGGAACTGTTTGACAGCTATCCCGACTATGTTATCACGGGATTTCACATGATGAAGCGTGAGGGCGAGCATACCGAGGAAGAAAAAGCAGTCATCATTCAGACAGCGCAGGAGCTTTCACAGCTTGATACCGTATTTTACAGCGGTCACTGCACGGGCATTCCTGCATTTGAGCTGATGAAAGAGATCATGGGCGAACAGCTCATAGCTTTGCACAGCGGCGAAACTGTCATATAACATAAATTCCGTGAGCGAAAAACTCACGGAATTTTTTATCACTATAAACCAAGTGCATATCCTGCGATAATGCCGATAACAGCAGAAATACCTATGATCG
>NZ_CACWPP010000235.1 GCF_902762735.1 uncultured Ruminococcus sp. | reverse complement strand
CAAAGGCACTATCCCCACCGAAAAGCGCAATGACAACGAGTATGAGTTTGAGTTCCGCCATGTGTGGTTCAAGTACCCGAATACAGAGCAGTATGTTCTTCGAGATGTGAATATGAAATGGCGTATCGGTGAGAAAATGGCACTTGTCGGGCGAAACGGATGCGGCAAGTCAACGCTGGTGAAGCTCCTGTGCAGGCTCTATGACCCGACAAAGGGCGAGATCACGCTCAACGGCATTGATATTCGTAAGTATGATTACGATGATTATATGGCGCTGTTCTCGGTGGTCTTTCAGGATAGCAGTCTGTTCGCTTTCAGTCTTGCGGAGAATGTGGCGGCAAGCACAGAGTATGATGCCGAAAAAGTCGAGGACTGTGTGCGCAGAAGTGGTCTGTCGGAAAGGCTTGACACTCTGCCCGAAGGTATCAGCACCTATCTCTACAAAGAGTTTGACGAACACGGGGTTGAAATATCGGGCGGTGAAGCCCAGAAGCTGTGCCTTGCAAGAGCGATATACAAGGGTGCGCCGTTCATCGTTCTTGACGAGCCAACCGCCGCTCTTGATCCTATCTCCGAACACGATATTTACACCAAATTCAATGGCATTGTCGGCACAAGGACGGCTATTTATATTTCACACAGACTGTCAAGCTGCCGTTTCTGTGATGAGATTACCGTTATGGATAACGGCGAGATCGTAGAGCGTGGAAGTCACGATATACTCATAACAGCAGGAGGGCATTACGCTCAGCTTTGGTCGGCGCAGGCGGAGTATTATCGGGATACGGCAGGAGAATTATTTGAATAGAATAAAGGCTCGGAGAACGCTCTCTGAGCCTTTTTCTTTTCAGCGGATAAGTTTCCCCATAATCATCACGGACAGCTCTGAGGGGCATTCCGTTCGTCTGAGAGCATAGCAAAAGGCTCTGCATTTCTGCAAAGCCCTTACGCTGATTATTCGTCCTCATCACTGCACTCGTCAAGCCCGTGAAGGAGCTGAATGTAAACGCACTCTGCTCGGTCACGCTCCTCACCCTCTGTGGACATCATCATTTCAAGGAAATATGCCTTTGCCTGTTCGTAGTCCGTCCAGACCTCACGTCTGCCGTTGCATACGGTAGTGACCTTGCGTGACCTCGGCATCGCCAACTCGGAAATTTTCAACATAACAGCACCTCCGAAAATGTATTGTAGCTATATTATAGCCTATCCCGTTTTCGGAGTCCAGCCCTGCGAAATATTTGTAATAAATCTTGTGCAGGGCGCAGCAATATAAGCATTTTCCTCGGTGCATTTTCCATCTTATTTTCTCACGTCCTCATGCGCCTTATCAACTATCACTCTGAACGTCTGCGGTGTCACGGCAAAGCGTTCCAACTTTGCCTGATACTCTGCAAGTTTGTTCTGAATTTCAGTTAAACCTTGCCTGATCTCCCGCAAATCTTCGGGATATATTTTGCCTGTCTGATTCACCAGAGTTGCAATAGCATTTATGCGGTCAGCAATCTCTTTGAATCTTGCCTTTTCGGGTGCAAGTTCCTCGTCAGTCAGTTCGATGATGGGTGTGGCAAGAATAGAGTTGAAAATATATTCCGACATTGAGCGCAGACCGCTTTCCTCCGTGTACTTTTTCAGCTTGGCAAACTCACTGTCATTCAAGCGGACTTTCAGCACCTTTGACTTCCGTTCATCATCACTTTTTACATTCATAGACAAACCTCCAAAATCTAAGTATTCGCCCATTTTCATAGTCTATTATATCACTTTTTCTTTCATTTTTCAAGCGGGGTCTTAGGGGTGCAATACCCTCTAACAAGCTGTTGTATTCAGGGTGGTCATTTTTCAAAATGTACCCCATGAATACCGTGCTTGCTGGGTTTGATTTTGATATTCTTCCGACCGTTTAGGTCGGACAGATTTATTTTCATCGTTCCCGTGAAAATATTTCTGAGCGACTTTCTATAATCGCTCCTTCGCTCGTTAGAACGTTTGGAGCTATACTACTGTTCAAGTTTATGATTGATGAAAGTGGGGTTGCTTTTTCATGGACGATGTGTTATAATTATAGAAGTGAGAGTAAGCACTCGGCTTGCTCGTGTAAATCAGAATTTATAACGAGGATCATAAATATGAGAATTAAAAAAGCTGAAATTGATGATTTAGCTACTGTTGTAAAACTAAA
>NZ_CACWPP010000234.1 GCF_902762735.1 uncultured Ruminococcus sp. | reverse complement strand
CTTTTCATCGACTACCGGCGGGTCGGCAAGAGTAAAGCGTGGGTCATAAAAGGCACTGAGGACTTACAGCCGTACATCTGCGGCAAAACACTTATCGGCAAGTGGATGATGACACCGGTGGGCTACCCCATCATAGCGGCGATACCGGCGGGGATAATGGCGCTGATACTCAGATAAGTGCGTGCAAAAATGACTCGCTCAGTCGTTGACATCAGTGCAAAATTATGCTATAATGTGTTTTGATGCGGAACATGCTTTTTATGACTGTCGGCAGGTCTTTCCAAGACACTGCGGCAGGCGCATTCAGGTTTATCCGATATTGATTTTTGAAAGGAAGATGTGAAATGTCAAGAGCATTGATAATAGGTGCAGGCGGAGTTGCGGGTGTAGTTATACACAAATGCTGCCAGAACAGCGAGGTCTTTACCGATATATGTATCGCCAGCAGAACTAAGTCCAAGTGCGATAAGTTCAAGGAGGAACTTCAGGACAAGACCAAGACCAACATCACCACCGCACAGGTAAACGCCGACAACGTTCCCGAACTGGTGGCGCTGATGAAGGAGTACAAGCCCGACATCTGCATAAATGTGGCACTTCCCTATCAGGATCTCCACATAATGGACGCTTGCCTTGAATGCAAGGTGGACTACCTCGATACCGCAAACTATGAGCCTGAGGACACTGCAAAGTTCGAGTACAGCTGGCAGTGGGCTTACCGCGAGAGATTTGAGAAAGCAGGCATAACAGCAATACTGGGCAGCGGCTTCGATCCGGGTGTTACGGGCGTATTCTGCGCTTATGCACAGAAGCACTATTTTGATGAGATAAACTACATCGACATTCTCGACTGCAACGGCGGCGATCACGGCTATCCTTTCGCAACAAACTTCAACCCCGAGATAAACATTCGCGAAGTTTCGGCTAAGGGCAGCTACATTCAGGACGGCAAGTGGGTAGAGACCGAGCCGATGGAGATAAAGAGAGTCTATAACTTCGATCAGGTGGGCGAAAAGGATATGTACCTGCTCCACCACGAAGAACTGGAAAGCCTTGCGCTGAACATCAAGGGCATCAAGAGGATACGTTTCTTTATGACCTTCGGTCAGAGCTATCTGACACACCTGAAATGTCTGGAAGATGTGGGCATGACTTCCATCGAGCCTATCATGTATGAGGGTAAGGAGATAGTTCCTCTCCAGTTCCTCAAAGCTGTTCTGCCCGACCCCGCAAGTCTTGGTCCGAGAACTAAGGGCAAGACAAATATCGGCTGTATCTTCCGGGGCAAAAAGGACGGTCAGGACAAGACCTACTATGTTTACAACGTATGCGACCATCAGGAGTGCTATAAGGAAGTCGGCTCGCAGGCTATCTCCTACACCACAGGCGTACCCGCAATGATAGGCGCTATGATGGTGCTGACAGGCAAGTGGAAGAAACCTGGCGTTTACAATGTTGAGGAGTTTGATCCCGATCCGTTCATGGAAGCACTGAACAAGTGGGGTCTGCCCTGGACAGAGAACTTTGACCCTGTGCTGGTAGACTGACTTTTGTAATTCATAATTCATAATTCATAATTATGAGGTATTTCCCTATTTTGCAGGAGTTGTTCGAGTCTGACACGATAGTGCTTTTCATTATCGGCGCGGCACTCGGCTTCGGCATCGGCTTTAAGCTGAAAACCGCCAAAAGCAGGATATGCGCGGTCATCACCTGCACACTTACATATGCAGTGTGTGAGGGCATATCCAACATACACACAAACTTTATGGCAGAACTGTTCATGCTGTTTCTTGGGACAGCATCGCTGGGGGCGATAGCAGGTATGCTCCTTAACATACCTGTGTGCAGGCTTATTGCCAAAAATAATACATGATAATATCGGGCGGCTGTTATAGTAAACGACATATTTATTTCTACATTCAGCGCTCGCAGACACTGTGCTTTTTGTGGCTGTGAGCGCTGAATATCGTGAAATTTTTGTCGTTTACTATAAGTCGCCCGATAGTTATAGTTTACGGTTTTCTTTCCCCCGCCGCAGGCAAATGCGTGGACGCACGGAAAGAAAACATCTCAAAAACAGTTACTTTTTTATACCTTATCCCAATTTGGTTGTGTATTGTTCCCCCGCCGAAGGCGGGGGAACAATACGAAAGAACAGCCATTTTGTATCATCAGCAATACACATAAAAATTGGGA
>NZ_CACWPP010000233.1 GCF_902762735.1 uncultured Ruminococcus sp. | reverse complement strand
CCGGAATATGCTTCGCCACAATATCCATAGCGACCTTGCACAGAAACATATTCGTGCCGACTCCTGCCGTAGCCGTGATACCTGTTGTGTCAAGCACATCTTGTATCAGCATACGGGCAAAGCCGTGACCGTCCGTGTGGTAGGTGCTGAGATAGCCCGTGGCATCAATGAAGACCTCGTCCACCGAGTAAGCGAAAATATCTTCGGGAGCGACATATTTCAGGTAAATGCCGTAAATATCGGCGCTCACTTTCATATAGTGTGACATCTGCGGAGTTGCTACCACATAGTCAACGGCAAGGGACGGATTTGATACAAGCTCCGAGTAGATGAAGCTCTTGTCCGTGAGCTGTCTGTGGGGAGCTTTCCGCTGCCGCTGCTCATTGACCTCTTTCACACGCTGAACGACCTCAAAAAGCCTTGCTCTGCCCGATATGCCGTAGCTTTTCAGTGACGGCGAAACGGCAAGGCATATCGTCTTTTCGGTGCGGCTCTTGTCTGCTACCACAAGATTTGTGTTCAGCGGATCAAGCCCAAGCCCTACGCACTCGCATGATGCATAGAACGATTTGAGGTCTATCGCTACATATAGCTTGTTCATGTTTCACTGTCCTTCGTTTTATCTATACACCGCTGCCATATCGGTAGGGCGGATATTGCCCGACGTTTCCGCCGAACGTGACATAGTGTTCCTGATCGTATCCGTAAGCGGTAGTTGCTGTGCTTTTGTAATGATCGGTGACAGCGTGGCTTTATCTGCATAGAACCAAGTACACATAGTGTTCCCCCCCTAATCCACTTCACAATTGACAGTATTCTTCGATTTCATAGCTTTTATCAATTAAAATGTAGTCAAGACCAAATTGACAGCAGTTTTTCAGATAATACTCATTTTCCTGCTTCACAAACTGAATCGTGAAGTCCTCGTCCAGCACTCTCTTTTCGATCGCATTTTCATTGCCCAAAATGTCGGAAAAATGGTCATCAATATACGCTTCACTCATCACAAGGCAAAAGAATTTGATTTGAGATAAATATTCCTCATCAAAGCTGTCTTTCCAGTTAAACGGAATATAACAGCCTTCTACGATCATGTTTTGCTTGTTCTCGATGGCAGTCTTTATCATTTCTTTTATGATCGCCCAGAGATAATCTGTCAGCTTATCGTCGTCATAAGGAGTCAGATCAGTCTGTCCGCTTCTGATAAGCCCCATTTTCAGGTGGTCTATCGACAGATACGGATAATGGTATTTTTCGAGCAGCTTTTGTGCAAGGAGCGTTTTGCCTGTGTGTGATGCTCCGGTTATCAGTATTATCATAGCCTTGCTTTCAGCTCCTTCCGGCTGTATCGCATACTTTTCTTTTTTGATATTCCGCTGTTCATTTGCGTTATGATAGCCGACCTCAGAGGGCGGTATGCCCCATTCGTAGTACCACGATGCTGGGATCACGCACCGTCGCCTGAACCAAGAGTCTTTCCATACGGGCTTCTGGTCCGCTGTTTCGATACGGCAGTTGATAAGCGGTTTTGATGATTGTTCGACCGTGAAGCCCCATATCATAGGAAACACAGCTATATCGCCTTGCTTATTCGGAGCGAACACCGCTGCCATATCGGTAGGACGGATATTGCCCGACATTTCCGCCGAACGTGACATAGTGTTCCTGATCGTATCCGTAAGCGGTAATTGCTGTGCCTTTGTGATGATCGGTGACAGCGTGGATCTTTCTGCATAGAACCAAGTACACATGGCGTTCCCCCCTATATCATGATTCTATTTTGCCGCTAAGTTTTTGACCGTATTTGTGCATAAGACTATGGGCAAATTTTAGATTTATGATCATTCCGATGATAGCAACAGGTATCAGAATGACAGTCACCAAGTCAATGTTGATGATACTCAGTGATTTAATAATGATTATTACACTCGGTGGTAAGCAGATAAGGCTTGTTATCAGTGAAGGGATATACTTTCTGATATAAATGCTCTGTCCGATATGCACAAGGAAATGTGCTGTCAAAGAGATCATAAGACCAAGCCACAGTGCGTTCAGCACTTTACACGGAAAGAAAAACGCCAATAAGCTAATACCAAAGAACGGGATAAACTCCTCATACACAGCCAAAGCAAATCCTTCAGTCGAGAAATCTTTGTATGCCGCAGTTATCTTAGGAAAGCGCTCAAAAAGTTGTTTGTTATTTCTGAAAAAGTAACCAAACCCGATTATTTCCTCCATATCATGAAAAATAAAGAGTATGGGCAGCAATAAAATATAGTCCTTCATAAAATTCACCTAT
>NZ_CACWPP010000232.1 GCF_902762735.1 uncultured Ruminococcus sp. | reverse complement strand
GGCAGTTGTTGTTTCATTCATAGCGAATTTTTCTCCTTTAGCTTGTCTTTATCTACGCATTTGGATTTGAGGGTTTCGCTTTATCTCTCTGCCCTCATAAACAGCCGTGTGGAACGGCATTGCTGCCGCCCCTCTCACAGCTATCGTAAGCGAGTTGCGTAGCAACTTGCGGTTGTCGGAAATATGTTAATCTTTGTAGGAATTATCTCCGAAGAAAGAAGTTTGCCCGACAAATTCATCATCGGCAGAGTCACTGTCGGCATCATCGCCCGACTTGCTGTCTGCACCGTCAGAGCTATCGACCAGCCCCTCAATGTCAGCGTAGGACATTCCGCTGTCGGTCAGCTTGCCGATGAGCGTATGCTCCGCAGTCACAGCATCGAGAAGCGCCTGCCCCTCGATACCGCCGTAAAGCTCCGAGAGCTGTCCGTAGGTGTAGAGCTTGCAGTCCGTGATGATCTTCTGTTTACGCTTCAAAGCATTCTGAATAGAAGCGGAAAGCTCTTTGAGCTTCTTATCATTCTCCGCAAGCACAGCGTCCGTGATAACAGCAGCGGACTTCTCATCAACCTCGTTTTTAGCTTTCTTACCCATTCACATCACCTCGTTTCGATTTGGATTTAGAGCCAATGCCCTATGATAATATTATAGCGCACCTGCGTAGTTTTTGTCTATTGATATTGCGCTCAAACTTTCCGTTCCAGTGAAATTATCCAGTTCGACATATTGTTATGGGGAAAATGAAAAAAAACTGCGGAGCGGAGTTCGCTCACACAGCTTATGGGGATATTCGATTTTAAATAGTGGGGAAAATCGTTGTTGTATTGAGTGGATGCTATGACTTACTTGTACGTTTATTACACAAATTGTAAAGAGCAAAGCCAATGCAAGCACCAAACATATTTAGGAGAATATCTTCAATATCAAAACTTCCAAGCGTAGTAAATAATTGAATGGTCTCAATAAAAAAGAGAGCAACCAGTGTTAATAAGATAAAACGTGTGAAAGATTGCATTTTGGGGGAAGAGACGGGATGCAGAATACCCCAAGGGATAAACAATGCAATATTACCAATAAAATTGACCATGAAATCTAAAATCACACGCATAGACATAACAGGCGTTGCGAGAAAAACATACACGCTTTTAAATGGAATGAAGTTATAATTGATGCTTAGAAACTCAGCATATGTTTCGGAATGAGTAAGTCCAACTCTCTTAAAAAACAACAAATATAGCAAAATCAGGGCATAGAATACATCTACTACTATGATTAGGTTTTTACGAGGCTGATGAACGCTATTCACTATACGGTCTTCCTTTCTATAAATTTCAATCTGCCAAAACAATTCATGCTCTTACGTTTATATCTACATTATAGCACACTGCCCCCGAAAAAGCAATACCTATTTTCATCAAACTGCCGCCCAGACTGCGCTGATACTGCGCCGAGCCAGTTTAGAATATTGATGATGATAAAATAGAGTATCACGCAGGAGCGTGATGAAGAATGACCGCCGACCAAAGCGGCGGAGAGTATAAGTCGCTTATCGCTCCGATTCGCTGGAGCAACAGCGAAAGTCTGCGGATAAGCAAATCACGCAGACGAAAATATGCGCGA
Organism: uncultured Ruminococcus sp.; assembly: GCF_902762735.1. Classification (GTDB taxonomy): domain Bacteria; phylum Bacillota; class Clostridia; order Oscillospirales; family Ruminococcaceae; genus Hominimerdicola. The sequence continues at coordinate 2,334 of NZ_CACWPP010000232.1, read as the reverse complement.
CAGCGCAGCAAAATTAACAAGCATTGTATTTTGCGCTGCAAAGCAGACGAAAATACCAAATGCTTGTTGGGGACACCCCAAGCCCCGTAAATGACCGCACAGCGGTCAAAAAATCGGCTAACGCCGAAATACAAAGATTGGAGATACCATTATGGAAAATGCAAAACGCAAGAGGGGCAGACCGCCCAAGCAGAGGGTTATGGAATTTGAGGGAATGACCTACGAGGGAGCAATCAATAATGCTTTGGATAAAGAGGTCAAGTCCGAGCTTGATGATACCCTTGCGCATAAGGACGAGAGCAAGCTCACCGATGATGAACGCAGGTATCTGAAACGCAAGAGGGAGAAGAAGTCATATACCCTTAATGTTCGTTTCACCGAATCGGAAATGCAGGACATACTTTCCAAGTGTGAGCAGTACGGTTACAAGAACAAGACCGAGTATATCCGTGATTGTGTTCGGGCAAGAGTTGACCTTGCTCCCGACAGCAACGGTTATGCCGAGGTCAACAAAGCTATGAAGCGTATCGGGAGCAACATCACCCAGATACTTATTCTTATGCGCAAAGAGGGGGTAAACGAGATTTGGCATACACTTCTATCCATACGATCAGGGCAACAGTCAGCGCAGCGATTGCTTACATCACAAACGGAGATAAGACCGTCAACGGTGTATATGTCAGCTCTTATGCTTGCCGAGCCGACAGCGCAGGAGCAAGCGAGGACTTCCGAGCTGTCCGAGACACGGGAACAGGACGCACCCAAATCCTCGCATATCACCTGATACAGAGCTTTGCTCCCGATGAAGTTACACCCGAACAGGCAATGCAGATTGGTGAGGAGCTTTGTGACCGTTATCTTAAAGGTGATTATCAGTATGTTATCGCCGTTCATACCGACAAAGAGCATACCCACTGTCATGTGATTTTCAATAACACTAATCTGTATAACGGTCTGAGCTTTACCACCGAGCATAATCAAGGCAGGAAGAACGAGAGAGCGTGGGCAGAGCTTAGGCAATTTTCGGACGAGATATGTGCTGAACACGGCATATCTGTTATTGAGCCGATTGGTAAGGGCGTATCGCATTATGAAAACGAAATGCAGAAAGAGGGCAAGTCGTGGAAAGACAAGCTCCGCAGTATGCTCAGGGAAATTATTTCTTACAGCAGGAGCTTTGAGGAATTTCTTAAAAACTGCACAGACAGCGGTATCGAGTATGTATATACTCCGCAAAACAAAGTTAAGTTGAAATTCAGGCTATCGGGCGAGGGGCAACAGCGATTTACAAGAGCCGATACGCTGGGCGATGAATTTGAGCCGAGTGCAATCACCGAAACGATTGATACCGCACAGAAAAAAGCTGCCGCCAAAGAAGCAATGGAGAAATTTCTTGCTGCCCGTCGTGCAAGACGGCAGGCGGAACTTGCTTTGCTCAACCAATCTTCCGCCAAGCCTGCCGAACCTAAGCCGACACCTACCGCACAGCCCAAGCCGACCGAAAGCAAGCCACCTGAAAAGAAAGAAGATGTGTGGGCAGACATTAGGGGTATGCGTGACTGCGACAAGATGATTTCAGACCTTGAAGCTGGGGGTATCACATCGCTTGACGATCTCAGGAGCTTTTTCTGGAATGTTCAGCACCCCGATGACCATACGGACGAGCTTGCCGATCTGAAAAAGAGATACAAGGCGATTGATAAACTTCTTGCGATGATGAAACAGCGTTCCGATAATTCTGCTACATACAAGGAGTATCAGGGGCGTTCAGCGTTTACGCAAAAGCGTTTCAGAAAGAAAAATGCTGACGCTATCGACGCTTATGAAGAAGCCGATAAGTACATCACCGAGCATATCAAGGCGTATTATGTTGACGGCAAAGCACCCAAGCGGAGTGAATTGCAGGATATGTCAACCGAGCTGAAAAGCAAGTACAATGCCCTCGTACCCGAACATAATGCTTTTATCAGACGAAAAACAGCGGCATCGCAGTACACCCGACAGGTGCGTAACTATCTCCAAAACAAGGAGCAACAGGAGCGTAACAGGCAGTATCAAGAGAGAAAACGCACTCAGCAGAAAAAGAAAGATTATCTTGAATAAAGAAAGGATGATACTATGAGCAAAATTGGTTACATTCGTGTTTCAACGGAAAGACAGGAAACCGCTCGTCAGCAGGAGATTATGTGCGACTATCAGGTTGACCGCATCTTCTCTGAGAAGCTGTCAGGAGCGAACACCGACCGCCCTCAGCTCAGGGCAATGCTTGACTATGTGCGTGAGGGCGATACGCTCTACATCGAGAGTATCAGCCGTCTGGGACGCTCCACAAAG
>NZ_CACWPP010000231.1 GCF_902762735.1 uncultured Ruminococcus sp. | reverse complement strand
CGCTTATTTCATCGACTACCGAAAATCCCTACTTTTATGTATATAACGCCATAATCAGCCGTTCGACTGTCTTTGAGTTCAAGCCCTTGACCTCGCAGCAGATACTGCCGGCTATAAAAAGAGCCTTTCAGATATGCGCTGATGAGCTGGGACTGAAGCTGCGCCTGGAATCAGGTGTCTGCGAGCATATCGCCAACGGCTGCGGCGGTGATGTGAGGAAATCAATCAATACCGTTGAGCTGTGTACTTTATCTGCCGACAACGACGGTGAATGCCTTACTGTCCGGCTTGACGCGGTAAAGCTTCTGACCCAGCGCAGCAATATGCATTATGACCGCGACGGCGACCAGCATTACGACATTCTCTCGGCACTGCAGAAGTCTATTCGTGGCAGTGATGAGAATGCCGCTATCCATTATGCGGCAAGGCTTATTGAGGCGGGGGATATCATTTCACTGTCAAGGCGGCTGCTTGTCATCGCCAGTGAGGACGTGGGAATGGCTTATCCGCAGGCAGTGCCTATTGTAAAAGCCTGTGTTGACAGCGCGATGCAGCTGGGACTTCCTGAGGCACGGATACCCTTGGCGGAGGCGGTTATCCTGCTGGCTACGTCTCCGAAGTCCAACAGCTCATATCTTGCTATGGACGCAGCTCTTGAAGATGTCAGGAGAGGCGGCAGTATGGATTTTCCTCGGCAGCTGCAGAACAAGCATCTTGACGGTGAGGGCGCTGCCGTTAAGGGTCAGCATTATCTTTATCCACACGATTTTCCCAATCACTGGGTCGAGCAGCAGTATCTTCCGGATACCCTTAAAAATAAGGTGTATTACGAATTCGGTGAGAACAAGAACGAGCAGCTTGCCAAGGCGTACTGGGATAAGATAAAGGGCAGAAAATAATGATCAAGGGCGGCTGAACAGTTTCAGCCGCCCTTGCTGCATTAGAAATGCGTTTCTATTACTTTTGATGATTCATCAGTTGAGTAGACCCAGTTGTCAATATGGCTTTCGCTTATAAAGTAATCAAGTTTTACAGGCAACGAAGGTGTATCAAACACATCAACAATTATCAGCTTGACCTTCATCTTTTCAGGTATTATTGCTTTAATGAATACACTTGCTGTCTGACCGGGCGTAATGTTTTCACGGCTTTCAGCAAGGCCTGCGAGATTGGGTGCTAACTCAACAAAAACGCCGTAATCCTCCACAGACCTGACTATTCCGCTGACTGTCTGTCCCACAGAAAAGCGGGAGGTATTTTCTTCCCAGGTCCCGAGAAGCTCCTTGTGAGTAAGGAGAATTCTGTCTTCTTCAACACCTTTTACCACCGCCTTGATACATTGTCCGTTATAAAAGCGGTCGTTGGGGTGTGATATGCGGGAGACAGATATAGCATCTATAGGTATAAGCGACGGAATTCCGCAGCCTATATCGACAAAACAGCCGAACCTTTCAAGATGCGTGACTTTTGCCGGGATAACATCTCCGGGAACCAGCTTGGATATGTATTTTTCAAAGCACTCCTCCTGGGCTGCACGTCTGGAAAGGATAAATCTGATGTCACCTTCTTCTCTTATTTCCTTTATCTTGAAGCATACGCTTTTCCCGACCTTTGACAATAGTGCGATATCTCTTGTTTTGCCCTCTCTGATGCCCAGTGCGCCTTCTTCTCTGTATATTATTCCCCGTCCGCAGGGCAGATCAACGATAATATCGTGCTCTCCCGTACACATCAGAGCCTTTGCTTCAAGGATAACCTCCTTCTCCATAGCTTCACGCATACCGGACTCGTTCTGGATATAATGTCTGCAGTCGCTGTTTTCTTTCGGGTAACCCTCCGGAAGATATCTGTCCATATTATACAACCTCTTTCTTTGGTTATTGCCGGTGTATTTCACCTTGTTACATATCTATGCTTTTATAACGGTTTTATTCTTAACAAAAATTCAGACAAATCGACAGTATAATCTTTAAACGGCAGTGATTGACATTCCGTGAAAAATATAGTATAATAAAAAGGTTAAGAAAAGTAAAATAAGGAGAGTGGTATGATGCTTAAACAACTTGCAAAATGCGTCAGAGAATACAAAAAGCCAACCCTGTTGACGTTGTTTTTCATTGTCGGGGAATCGGTTATAGAGATATTCATACCGTTTATTACTGCCAATATGGTAAATGATATCAAGGGCGGGGCAGAGATCAGTGAGGTGCTTAAAACCGGTATTTTTTTTGCTGTGCTTGCAGTTATCTCGCTTTCATTCGGCGGTCTTGCCGGATATACCTGCTCGAAAGCGTCTGAAAAAAAAAAAAAAAACATCAGAAAAGACGTATT
>NZ_CACWPP010000230.1 GCF_902762735.1 uncultured Ruminococcus sp. | reverse complement strand
ATCATAGACTTGAAGATATGTCAAGAGACGGTCAAGCCTATCACAGCGGAGAACAGAGAAAAACACTCTGCTGCACATATAAAAGCGCTTTTATAAATCTACAAGAAAGGAAAAACTAACTTGAATGACAACAACAAGTGGGCCCCCCCCACCCCTCCGTCCCGACGGGACAAACCTCCTGCCGTTCCCTGTGAACGCTTTGCCACCTATTATAGGAGACATGGCACAGGCGATAGCGACAACCACATCAACGGACGTTGCTATTGCAGGCACTTCCATACTCTCAGCGGTAAGCTACTGCTTTTCGGGAGTATACCGAATGTCCGCTAAGCGTGACCACACCGAGCCGCTTGTGCTGTACTCCCTCACCGTGGCTGAGCCGAGCTTTAAGAAATCGCCCGTTATTTCTTTGGTGAAGCGTCCCTACGCAACATTCGCCCACGATTGGAACGAGAGCAACAAGCAGGACATTTTCAAGTCGCAGGCAGAACGCAAGCTGTTGGAAAGCAAAATGCTCGCCCTCGAAAAGAAAGATGATGTTACCGCCGAAGAGATCGCCAAACTGCAAACTGATCTCAGCAATATCCCTCAGAGCAACTTCCGCAGGATCGCAGTTGATGATGTAACTCCCGAATCGCTGGTACGTCTGATTGAAGAAAACGGCACTCTGCTGATGATCTCCGATGAGGCAGGAATGCTCGGCAATTTCAGCGGAAGATACAGCAACAACGTTCCCAACATTGACCTGCTGTTGAAATGCTGGAACGGTGAAACGTTCATCAGCGACAGAGCCACCTGAGCGAGTATTGTTCTCAAAAAGCCGTATATGAGCGTTTGCCTTGCTTGTCAGCCTTATGTGTTCGACAGCATGATAAACAACACGTCATTTCGTGGCAGCGGACTTATCGCTCGTTTTCTGTACTGTTTCCCGAAAAGCAATATCGGCACACGCAAGTATGATACGCAGGCTGTTCCCGAAGCGGTGACTGTGAACTACAAGAATTTGGTCTACAAGCTGTTGCAGGATAAGTTCACTTTTCACGGTGACATGGAGAAGTATCTCCACTTCGACGACAAGGCTTATGGGGAGTTCGTTGACTATTACAACAACTATATCGAGCCTCAGCTTGTCACCGATATGGCGTTCTGCAAGGATTGGGGCGGCAAGTATCACGGACTTATCCTGCGTTTGTGCGGTATTATTCACTGCATCAAGTGTGCGCTGAACGGCTGTGACCCTGTTGAAGTCCGTGTGGATATAGACACTTTTTGCAATGTCATTGAGATAGGCGAATATTTCCGTGAGCAGGCGATATATGCTTCCAGTTTGGGTGACACCGACTTTGCAACCGTTAAAGCCGAGAGGGTACTTGCAAAGATACGCTCAAAGCGTATCACAAAAATCAGGCAAAACGATCTGCACCACATTTGCAGATGCACCATATTCAAGAACGCTCAGGACTTGAACGAAACGATAGATATGCTGGAGGAATACGGCTATCTTCGCCGTTTTACAAGCAAGGGCTCAAACAACAAAACCGTGACCGATATTGAGGTCGATCCGCACGTTTTCAGTTAAGGGAATCTGTCTTTTGCACCTTTTGGCCTTTATGAGAAGCAAAAGGTGCAAAAAGCTCAAAATCCATAAAACACAAACCGTAGAAAGAAAGAGGTTTAACTATGACTACTACACAGAAAAAAGAGATCGTAGACAACATTCTGGAGCTGCTGATCCAGCTCAACGAGGACGGGGAGAACTCCGCTCCGCAGACCACTACAGCACCGACCGCCGGCAAGGTGGAGATGCTGACGATCAAGGAGAGTGCCGCACTTATCAGCGGACTTTCCGAACACACCGTCCGCCAGCTTGTGAAGCAGGGCAAGGTGAAGTCCGTCCGCACAGGTGAGGGCAGGAACGGAAAAATACTCGTCAACAAGACTGACCTTGTAGAGTATTTTCAGGGAAAGGGGGTGTGAAAAATGGTCGATATGGAAAAGGTCAAAAAGCTGACTTCTATCCTTGAAGAAAGAAGCGGTCTTGGTGTGCGTGAAGCACTGATTCGTTACTATGATTTTTTGACGGACGATGAAGCTTGGGACTATGATACTGAGCTGGGTTTTCTTCTCAATAAATTCAATCAGCCGTGAGGATCCTCTTTGAGGATAAGTGCATGAAAGGTCAGGTCACGGCGAACATCAAGTTTCAGGACTTTGCCGAGCAGTGGTTTGATGAGTATGCGAAACTCAACCTCAGAAATACGTCCTATGAGCGTATGAAACAGCTCACTGTGAGGGTATATCCTGCGATTGGACACCTCAGACTTGACAAGATCACCAGCCGCCATATCCAGCAGTTTATCAACGATCTGGCACTTAACGGCAAAAGCCTGAAAAACGGCAGACCGCTGTCGAGAAAGACAGCCGTTCATCA
>NZ_CACWPP010000229.1 GCF_902762735.1 uncultured Ruminococcus sp. | reverse complement strand
CTTTCCCCCGCCTGCGGCGGGGGAAAGATAACATCAACTCAGTTTTTCCTCATTGATAAAGGTATTTTGCAGTGGTGTGCTAAAGGGATAGTCATAATGGTAAAAACGTGATACTGAAAAATGCGATGGGGTCTTGAAATGACGATAGATGAGAAAAGGATAGAGGATCTTGACATTTACCTGACGCGCATGCAGCGCTCGATACTGGACAAGATGTTTTTTATCGACAAGGTGTTCGAGCCGTTCACGAATATCCTTGATTTTGGCTGTGCGAACGGTGAGCTTATAAAGGCGATGAAGCACATGTTCCCCGATTACAGGTATGTCGGGTATGACATAAGCCCCGAAATGACGGAAGCTGCCCGCAAAAACGTGCCTGATGCTTTTTTTGCCGACCGCTGGGAGGATATAGATATACCTTTCGGTGACAGCCTGATAAACATTTCAAGCACGATACACGAGGTATATTCTTACAGCACAGATGAAGAGATAAGGCTGTTCTGGGAGCGGGTGAATGAAAGCGGGTTCAGGTACATAGCCATACGTGACATGATGTTTTCAGCCGCGCAGGACAGGGCGGCTGACAGCAGACAGCTCGACGCGGTGCGAAGAAGCGGCAGTGCGGCACTGCTGGAAGATTTTGAGCGGGTCTGGGGCAGGACGGTGAGCCAGCGCCAGCTTGTGCATTTTCTGCTAAAATACAAATATACCCAGAACTGGGACAGGGAGGTACATGAAAACTATTTCCCGATAACTACCGAAGAACTGATGGCGCGGATACCCGATAATTACAGGGTGGTCTACCGCGAATGCTTCACCCTGCCGTTTACCGCGTGGCAGATAAGAAAAGATCTCGGCTTTGAACTGAAAGATCATACACACATCAAGCTGATACTGGAAGCTGAGTGACGAAGCAGGAAGCTGACGTATATTGGCGATAATACAAAATGTGGTTATCCCGCTGACACACCGCATTTTTGCAAGCAAACAGGGCAGATGTGGTATAGCCCCTCCCCTACGTAAGGGTTGGGGGGGTGGTCGCCCCCTGCCAAGAACGCTGAATTACGGCTATCAGATATTGGTGTGCTAAAGGGATAGTCATAATACAAAATATGCATAAAAAAGCACTTCCGCGCCCGCAGAAGTGCTTTTTGTTATTTCCCGATCTGTGTGTATCGCTTTTTACGTCGTAAGGAGGGGGAAAGCAATAGGAAACATTCAATTGGCAATATCAGCAATACACATCAGGATCGGTCGTTATCAGATATTTGTGAGAATTTCGGGAGAGGTCATTTGCCTTCGGCACTGTCCATTTCCTTGTCAACGTTCTTTGCAAGATCCATCTTCTGGAAATTCTCTTCATCTGAGATGTGCATTTTAAAGCCCTGAGTCATGTCGATCTCCGCAGTGGCTTCCTTGACGCTTACCTGGAGAACGTGACCGCCCTTAGTGCGGTCCTCGCTGATGAAGTGGAAGTGCCAGCCTGTTGTGTTCAGTCCGCCCATGTAGTCGGGACAGTAGAGCGCCACCAGTGTGCCGTTCATATCATCAAACTCGAACTCCTTCTGGGTCTCGGCAAGGGCTTCGTTGAGCATCTTGTAGGGACGGGTCTGCTTTGACTCACTTCTTGCCTGTATATGTGAGAATGTGCCGTTTACCTTTACCACATAGAACATGTTCTTGTTCTGCTGAGTTATCTTGTCAAGCTCGGCTTTGAGCGCATCGAAGTCCTCGATGTCTTTCAGCTCCAGCGTAGTGTCGTTATCGAAGAATGTGACGTTTGAGAAAGGTACCATCGCATCGCCGTCTGCCTTAGTGATGTCGCCGTTTTCGTCGGCGCGGTAAACCTCTCCGTCCAAGACTATCATCTCGCCGTCAACGCCGTCAAAAGTACCCAAGCCTGTATCGCCTTTTTCTTTCAGCTCATCAACGGAGATTATGCCGTCATAATAACCCTGTACCAGCGACTGGAGAAGAGCTACCTGATAAACAGTCTCCCTGCTGTCGGCAGAAGTCGGCTCTTCAGTGTCATTGGCAGGATCGGCTTGCGGGGCTTCTGTGGTCTCTGCTTCCTCTGTGGTGACAGCTTCTGTCTCGGCTGGGGTATCTGCGGAGGGCGCAGTTTCAGCCTGACTTTCAGCGGGTGCAGAGGTGGTGGTGGTCGTTTCAGCCTTGCTGTTGTCAGCCGCATTATTATCGGCAGAAGTACTGCCGCAGCCGCTCATCATAGTGCCGCAAAGCGTAAGGCTCAGCAAAAACGCAAGCATTTTTTTGTTGTTCATGGTATATTCCTCCTGAATTGAAAAGTATCTCCCTGACCCGATGAGTGTTGCAGGCAATACACGGACGGATAGGGATAAAAATTTATTTATATGACTATCCCTTTAGCACACCACTGCAAAATAACTTTATCAATGAGGAAAAACTGAGTTGATGTTATCTTTCCCCCGCCGCAGGCGGGGGAAAGATAACCGCCAACTGTATTTGGTTCCCGATATAACATCG
>NZ_CACWPP010000228.1 GCF_902762735.1 uncultured Ruminococcus sp. | reverse complement strand
TGAGATAAATAATATAGGGACTGCTTAACGGGTAAGCAGCCCCTATGTTTTTTGGTAAAAACTTGGTAAAATGACTTTTTTGGTAAATCAAACAGCTCTTAAACTGCGATATTACGCAACTTTTTAATCAATACTCTTCATCGTCGGGAACAGCAAAACATCCCTGATAGCCGGCGAATTAGTCAGCAGCATCACAAGCCTGTCGATGCCGTAGCCGATGCCGCCTGTAGGAGGCATGCCTATCTCCAGAGCGCGGAGGAAATCCTCGTCAGTGCGGTTCGCTTCTTCATCACCGCTGCTCAGAGCCTCTTCCTGAGCCTTGAAACGCTCGCGCTGATCTATGGGATCGTTCAGCTCGCTGTAAGCGTTGCACATCTCCCAGCCGTTGATGAATAACTCAAAACGCTCAACATAATCGGGAGCATCAGGCTTTTTCTTTGTCAGAGGACTGATCTCGATCGGGTGATCCATGATGAAGGTAGGCTGTATCAGATGCTCTTCAACATACTCTTCAAAGAACAGATTGAGAATATCTCCCCTCTTGTGCCTGTCCTCAAATTCTATGTGCTTTTCCTTAGCCAGAGCCTTAGCTTCCTCAGTGGTCTTTATCTCGCTGAAATCAACGCCCGCATACTTCTTGACAGCATCTATCATAGTCAGACGCTCAAACGGCTTGCCCAGATCTATCTGATGCTCACCGTAAGGAATAGTCGTGCCGCCGCATACAGTCTGAGCCAGATGCCTGAACATGTCCTCAGTCAGATCCATCATGCCGTGATAGTCAGTGTATGCCTGATAAAGCTCCATCAGCGTGAACTCAGGGTTGTGCCTTGCATCAACACCCTCGTTGCGGAAAACTCTGCCTATCTCGTAAACTCTCTCCAGACCGCCTACTATCAGTCGCTTGAGATACAGCTCCAGCGAGATCCTCAGCTTAACGTCCTCATCAAGAGCATTGTAATGTGTCTCAAACGGTCTTGCCGCCGCACCGCCTGCGTTGCTCACCAGCATGGGAGTCTCAACTTCCATAAATCCGCGCTCGTCCAGGTATCTTCTTATGGTGGAGATTATCTTTGAACGCTTGATGAAAGTGTCCTTTACCTCAGGGTTGCAGATAAGATCAGTGTAGCGCTGACGGTATCTCGTGTCCTGATCCTTCAGACCATGCCACTTCTCAGGCAGAGGCTGTAAGTTCTTCGCCAGCAGAGTGAAACTCTCCGCATGTACCGAGATCTCACCCATTCTCGTCCTGAAAACAAAGCCCGTAACACCGACAATATCGCCGATGTCACCCTTCTTAACATACCTGTCGAACGATTCCTTGCCAACTTCGTTCATGCGCACATAAAGCTGTACCTTGCCGCTCTTGTCACGCAGATCCATAAAGCTCGCCTTGCCCATCATTCTCTTGGACATTATTCTGCCCGCGATGGAAACGCGAACGCGGTTCTCCTCCAGCTTAGCCGCCAGAGCCGCCTCATCGCCGCCCGCCAGATCCTTGCACTTGTTCTCCTCGCGCTCGTAGAGTACCTTAGCTTCTTCACAGCTTGCCGTCACATCATACTTTGTGATCTGAAAAGGGTCAGCCCCTTCGTCCTGCAAAGCCTTCAGCTTTTCCATTCTTATCTTCTTGTATTCATTCACCTGTTCCTGAGTAAGCTCCTGCTCCTCAGGGGCGTTATTCTTTATTTCCTCACTCATTTGAATGTCCTTTCCGTAAATCATTGTACGTCATATCCCAGTTCTTTCGCGAACCGTTTCATTTCTTCCTCATTTTCAGTACTGCCTTCCATAAAAAGACATGTATTGTCCACCACAATGTACCGCAGGTACTTCTCACCTGTCTCCTTTTCAGCGATGGTGTAGTTGTCCCCGTCCTTGAAATCATCCAGCTCAGCCGTATTGCATTCATTGTAGAACTCGTTTTCAGCGACTTCGTTATCAGCACAGACATAAAAGCCTGCCACCCAGCCGTTTTTCGCGGGCACTATCGCAGTCGAACCGTCCTCACTGTCAGTGGTGTAACCGTCATCAAGACTTCCGTAGCCGCCTTTTTCCAGCGCCTTGCCAAAATCTGCCTGAGTTGCGGGACTTATACTGCGCAGTCCGCAGCCCGCCATCATCACAGCAGTTATAACTGACATCACTTTCGCAGACCTTCTGCGCATAAACGATCACCTCACCCGATTTCGATATACTCGGTCTCCCATAAAGGACCGTAGTATTAGGAAAAGCGTCTTTCCTCCGCTTCCCTTTCTGCACGCTTTACTGCCCTCAACAGCTTTTTCAAAAACCCTGCATTGTCTTTTCATACCGCCGCAGACGCTCTCCGTCCTCCATATCGCGGCAGACCGATACTCTTGCACTGCTGTCATTCCGCACTGCACAGAGTATCTATCTGCACCGCGCATCGGAACTTTTCCGCCGCACACATTCATACATGACCCCGCCTGCCCGTACCTGAGTCCGTCACTGCAAAGCGGAGCGTCAGCCATGCACAATTATT
>NZ_CACWPP010000227.1 GCF_902762735.1 uncultured Ruminococcus sp. | reverse complement strand
TCACTCATTCTTCTTTTCCTCATAGATGATCGAGAGCATTTCCCGAAGCTCGTCGAGCGATACCTTTCCGATCAATGCCTTGTCACAGGCCTTCTCTAGATACTCCTCTATGGCGCAGAGCATGCTCTCCTTCAATATTTCGTTGTTAATTCCCTTTACGAAGCTTCCCTTTCCGATCACGGATTCAATATATCCGTCCCGCTCCAAATCTTCGTAGGCTCTCTTTGTCGTGATCACACTGATCTTCAATTCCTTTGCAAGGATGCGCATGGACGGAAGGGCGTCCCCTGCCGCAAGCTCGCCTGTCATGATCAGGCCCTTGATCTGCTCCTCGATCTGCTCATAGATCGGCACCCCGGAGGAATTGCTGATGATAATATCCATATTCTATTCCTTACCTTTGCGCGTTCGGACCGGAGGATCTGCGCATGACCTTCCTGCCCGTATCAATAATTATTGTATATATGCATTATATACGCTTTGTTTCGCTTTGTCAACAAAAAAAGGCGAAGCAGATGCAGAGGCTCCGCAACATCATAAATCCTTATAACAGCCGGTCTCCGCCAGATAAGCCACGATCGGTTCTATATATTTGACATCGGAAATATCGTAGGATGAAGCCCTGCAAACGATCATTCAAAATGTAAAAAAGCATTTTAAAGATGCGGGCGAAAAAGAAATACGAAGGGTTGTGAAGTAGTTATTACCTCATCCCCATAACACCTTATCAAACCGCTCGTCCGTGCTTTTCCGGTATTCCGGCTGCTTATCTTCCGGGATAACGTTCCACCGTTCATCTCGATAAATTCGAATTTGTGCGTTTCTACAAGCGGTGCCGTATGGAGCAATTGAGCAGGCGTGAGCTTGCTCACAATCCTGCTCATATTGCGAACAGACGATAGCGCGACAGCGCATCATGAGCATGAAGCGAAGCGAAATACGAATAGGCACCGCGATAAACTCACGATTTGTCATGGGGGTGCGGACGTTTTTTTAGACACCCACACCTATCCTCCTTCTGTATTCTAGAGGGCTCAGCCCTCCGAGTGTTGATTTAATACGACTGGTACGATACCAGTTCATATACTTGTTTATAGCCTGGATGAGATCATCCAGAGTACTGTTACTCCAATTACGGCCATAGAACATCTCTATTTTCAGATGGCCAAAGAAGCCTTCGCAAGCGGAGTTATCCGGAGAACAGCCCTTTTTTGACATAGATCTGGTAAGCTTTGCTTCTTCCATGATCTTGATCCATTCAGGCCAGCGGTAATGGCATCCTCGATCGCTATGGACGATTGGATGTTCACCCGGTTTAAGAGTTTTGATAGCCTGCTTAAGCATAGTATTTGCAAGCTTTGCATTAGGGGATGTCCCTACGGTCCAGCTTACCGGCATTCCATCCAGGCAATCAATTATGGGAGACAGATACACCTTACCAGCTTCTATGGAGAACTCTGTGATGTCTGTCAGCCATTTCTGATTGGGTTTATCAGCATGGAAGTTCCTGTTGATAAGATTGTTTACCGCAGGTGATATCTCACCCTTGTAGGAATTGTATTTTCTGCGGCGATGTACCTTTACAATCAAACCTTCTTCTTGCATAATGCGGCGGATCACTTTTTCTGAAAGAGTGATTCCCTCACGCTTGAGCAGGATATAGATCTTACGATAGCCAAAGGCGTCATAGTTGTTATGAAAAAGTTTGCAGATTTTTACGCGGATTTCGCGATACTTGTCTTCGGCACGCATAGCAGCTTCCTGGTAGTAATAACTGCTGCGGGATATGCCTAGTTTTATGCAAAGCTTAGGCAGTGAATACTTATTTTTCAGGGCGTCAATTATCACTGCCTTCTCCCGATTGCTGAGAGCTTCCTGATTGACGCCGGGGTCTTTTTTTAAGACATTAATGGTCTCCTTAAGGATATCGATTTCCATCTGCATATCGATCATACGCGCCTTTAATGCATCGATATCTTCAGCTGATTGAATATCCTTTGGATCGATAGGTATGTTTGGAACTGACTTCTTCATGAGAGAAACGCTTCCTTTCTCGGCATACTCATGGACCCATTTCCAAACAGCAACGGAAGAGTATCCGATATCTTCTGCTACAGATTTTATCGTTTCTCTGTTATTTGTGCAACGATGAATAGCGTGCATTTTCAGTTCGTTCGTTGCTTGAACCCATTTACGTGGCTTCTTTCGTTTTTGCGGAGTGAGCATCTCCGGATACATACGTTTCCACTCGCACAGCATGCTAACGGAAGGGTATCCGAGGAGTTCAACAACTTTAGGCATAGATTGTAGTTTGTTATACAAAGTGAGTGCGGTGACAATCTGATCTTTCGTGTAAATGTGGCCTCTTGGCATAAGCTTTTTTAGATGTCAAAGTGTCCAGGATTTTGTCCGCACCCCCAAAGGCAAGTACAACTTCGAGTTTAGCAGAGAGATTGATAACATATGATTATTGGGAATTTCACGAAATGTAAAAGACTTTTGACACGCTGAAAACCT
>NZ_CACWPP010000226.1 GCF_902762735.1 uncultured Ruminococcus sp. | reverse complement strand
AGTGTTGTTTGTGGAAAACCTTTCGTTCGAAGGTGATAATCTAACTATCAACCACTTGATCCGCTGCTTCCAATAACAAAACAAGGTCAACTACCGAAAATGTCGCAATTCTGCGTATTTTTCGGCGGTTGACCTTTCATTTTATTGTATTCAATAGGGAGGCTAAGCATCCACATAGAACTTGGTGTTGCGGAAACCGTTGTCAGCGTATATATGATAAAATAAAACTGAGCCACTTTCCGCGAGAATGATAATAAAAAATTGAGCCACCAAAGAAAATCCTGTATAATGAGAAGTAACAGCTCATGGTACAGGAGGGAACAGGAGTGGCAATTGCAATGGATATCTACGAAAAGATCCGGTATTATCAGGCGCATACAGATTACAGCCAGCGAACAGTGTCGAAAATGCTTGGCATATCACGAAATACCGTCAAGAAATATTGGAAAGGACAGACGGTGCCGTGGGACCGCAAACCAGGCAGCGGCCGCAGGAATGACATCATCACAGCCGATGTCAAAGAGTTTATCGCGGAATGTATCGAGGCCGACAGGAATGCGCCCAGAAAGCAGCGGCATACCGCGCACCGCATCTATGAAAGACTTGTCAATGAACGCGGCTTTGAAGGCTGTGAGGCTTCCGTTCGGCGGACAGTTGCCGAGATGCGCAGCACCCCGCGGGATGTGTTTGTTCCGCTTGCCTATGAGCCTGCTGAAGCGATCCAGATCGACTGGGGCGAAGTAACCGTCGTTCTTGGCGGTGTCAAACAACCGATCCAGCTTTGGTGTATGCGTGAATGCAGCAGCGGAGACTGCTTTGTGACGGCATTCTACCGGCAAAACGAAGAGAGTTTTCTGGAAGGTATTGTCAAGGGACTCGAATACTTCGGCGGTGTGCCGCAGAAAATGATCTTTGACAATGCGCGGGTTGCAGTCAAAGAAGGCTTCGGACACCATGCCAAAGCGACAGACAAATACCTTGCACTCTCTGCGCATTATGCGTTCCGCCCTGTTTTCTGCAATCCGGCACAGGGGCATGAAAAAGGACTTGTAGAAGGTCTGGTCGGACTGGTGCGCAGAAACTACTTTGTGCCTATGCAGCACATTGACTCCCTTGAAGAACTGAATACAGGTCTGCTTGCATATTGCCGGAACTACCGTAATCACAGGATTCCCGGCAAAAGCATTACTGTCGGAGAAATGACGGAAATCTGTGAAGATAAATGGATCCCGCTGCCGCCATACCGCTTTGACACTTCTAATACAGTGCAGGTTCAGGCAGATGATTTCTCACTGGTCAGATTCGATCATAACAGATATTCTGTGCCGTACCGGTTCAGCGGAAAGACCGTTACCGTGAAAGGCAGCGGCAACAAAGTGAAGATGCTGTACCGCGGCGAAATGATTGCGGAATACGAACGGGATTATCGTCATAACCAGACGCATTATCGTTTGGAACACTACATCGGACTGATCGAAAAGCGCCCGCGAAGCGTATACCACGCCGCGCCTGTCAAAGAGACAGTACCCAAAGCATTCTATAGTTTCTTGATGAAACTGCAGAGCCCGAAAGAAATTGTCAAGGCACTGCGGCTCTATCTGGAGGAGGGAGATACGCTGCTGCAATATCTGCCTTATGCGGATTCTTATGAAACGCTGTATGCCTGTACCTGCAAAGCAGAAACATCCGCCATTACCACAGCGCCGGAGATTCATATTCTGATGCCGAATCTGCAGCGATACGATTCACTTCTGAAAGGGGGTGAATCCGTATGAACAGCGTACAAAAGGAAACGATCCGGCTCTATGCCAAACAGCTGCGGCTTCCGACTTTCAACAGTTACGAGAAGATCATCCGGCAGCTTTCCGCAGAAGACGGCTATGAACAGTTCCTGATCCAGCTGATGAAGCAGGAGCTTGCTGAACGTTCCGTCACCGGACAAAAGCGACGAATCAAAGCGGCAAGGTTTCCTTCTCCGAAAACACTTGACGAATTTGATCTGACACGACTGGAGAACGTGAGCGAAAGCACAGTTCGCCAGCTGGCTTCCTGCGATTTCATCAAACAGCGGCAAAACATCGTCATGATCGGAAATCCCGGAAGCGGCAAGACGCATCTGTCGATAGCGCTTGGAATGAACGCCTGTGAAGCAGGATACCGTGTGAAGTTCTATACCGCTGTCAATCTTGCAGCAGAGCTTGCAGAGGCAGTACAGATGAACCGGCTGTCCAGATTTGAAAAGGCGCTGAACAAAAATGAGCTGCTGATCATTGACGAACTAAGTTATCTGACTTTCAACAGATACCAGTCCGAGATGCTGTTTCAGGTGATCTCCGAGCGCTCTGAACGTTCCAGCGTGATCATTACGACCAACCTGGAGTTCTCAGAATGGACACAGCTTTTTGACAACGAAATGATGCTGGCTGCGCTCATAGACAGGGTGACATTCAGGTCTTTTGTTCTCAACATGAACTGCTCATCCTCTTATCGCTTTGATGCGACCGTCAGCAGCTAGTGGCTCAATATTTTTTTATCAAAACTGGCTCATTTTTTTATTAGCGCTCTGGCTCAGTTTTTTATTGACAAACGCACGTAATCATTCAGGAGTCCAGTATATCGGAATAATTGTAATAATTCTTGTACAAGGCGCAGCAAT
>NZ_CACWPP010000225.1 GCF_902762735.1 uncultured Ruminococcus sp. | reverse complement strand
CGCAAGCACCTGATTTACAAACACTTCCTCTGTATCCTCTTTGCTCTCATTGGAAACGATCATGGAATATCTGAATAACTCCTCTGTAAGCTGCTTCATGGTTTCCGTGCGTTCCGCAATCACAGCGATATATCCCCTGATCTCTGATAGATCGTCGGTCTTCCCGATCATATAGAGATTGCCTGCGATAGCTGTCAGCGGCGTACGTAAATCGTGAGAGATGTTCGTGATCGCATTTTTCAGCTCCGTATTGCCCTGATGATATTGCAGATGCTCTTTCCTTAGTATCTTTAACTGTTTGTTGATACTGTCAGAAAGATAACGCATATCTTTGTCGTGAGAAGAAATATAGATCAGCGTATTAGTGTCGGTTTTCAGTCTGTCGGCAAATTCACTCGCTATCTCCCGTGCGGATTTTTTCAGCAGATATATTTTCACACACAGTGCGATTATGATAATGCACAACAGACCGTAAAACATAGTATCCTCCTTTATTTCAAATCCTTACGACGGAAAATCATCAATCCGACGAGGGGAACAATCAGTATCACTCCGCACAAGCTACAAAAATAACGATTCATTTCCGGATAATCATTTTCCTGCATTTGCAAAGCCGTTTCCTCTGCCAGCATATCATTTGCATAAAAGGTAAATCTTACACAGTTATCAATCGCTGCCACTGGATTGCAATAATTGATTACAGAAAGCACTGCTCTTTTTGTACCGCTGACATATTGCGGATTGGGTTCATCTCTTTTCTGATAAGTTTCATTTCCGTCATCATCATACTGCCGTGTTTCATAATGCAGTATTTCAGGCTGATTCAATACATACCGAATCTCATAATCCGTCAGATATAATCCAAACGCCAGAAGAATTGCAATGATTGCCGAAGCTGTCCGATTACAAGATACAAAGCAGATTGCTGTTGTCAAAGAAATCATAGCAAGATAAACCAACAGCAGAAGAATCACAATTCTTACGACACCCATTACTGGAAGTTTCATCCAGAAATTTGCCGTCATGATACCAAATGGCAAAATCATAAGCAGATATGTGATAATCGTAATGACAAGGATTGTCAGCAGTTCTGAAAGAAAGACTTGTGATTTGGTGTAACCGATAATGATTTTATTTCTGATTGTATGGTCGCTGAACTCTCTGCCAATCGCAAGTGCCGTCAGAATAATATCAGCCAAAAGAATGATCAGAAAGTAGGCATCACCCACGAGATAATATAATGTGTTTGTTCCGGGCTGTGCCTGTACGGAAGTATATCCTGCATAAATTCCAAGAACCACTGACAGAAAAAGACAAAACTGTGTCATAGGATTTTTAATATATCTACCTGAATCCGCAAAACTCAATCTGCTGTTATGGCCGATATTTGCTTAATTATAGCAAAAAATAAGCTGGTTTTGGATTAGAATTTTCTTCACCCATCGGGTGAAAAAACGCAGGCTTCAAAAATGTTTAATTCTTAGCTATATGCAGCCTAAAATTGAATATTTTTCAAGTGTGAACTTTGCGGAATCAGGATCTAATGAAACAAGCACGAAATAATTTACACATAGTCCGCATCTCATTTCAAGTCTTTCTTCCGAAATACGGCAATACCAACTCCCAAAAACAAAGCTGTCATCATCAAAGAAGAAAGTATTTGCAATGTCGGAAGATAGGGCACACTTCCCGAATCTCCAGCAAACTGGTGCAGAATTAAAATGCCCTGTCCCATTGACGAAATATTGACCGCCCAAGTATAGACTGTTCTTAAAAGTCCTCCAATATAGCGTGGGTTTGGCTCTGGGTCACTCATGATGAGCTGTCCTGTTTCGGAAAGAAATGCTTTGGTGGCTTCTTCCGGCTCACATAGTCCGTTATAGATTTCAGCAGAAAGAAATATCAATATCAACACAAGAATTATTTGCAGAACCGCCGAGCCTGCCTTGTTTGGCATCATCAGACTAATTCCCACAAATAATGCTGTCAGTGCCGCCGTGAACAGTAGAATTGAAACGAAATACAGTATCAGCATTTTTGTATCTGATGTAAAAGAGCCAAGTAACGGAATGCCTGTCAGACCGCCGATAAACCAACCGATTTCCATAATCACAGAGCCAAGCAGACAGGTGAGATAATAGGAAAGATAAATCTGCTCTCTTGTATGTCCCACAATCATTTTGTTGCGAATGGTACTGTCAGAATGCTCCGTTCCGAGAAACAGACTGATAAACACTGCAAAGAATATCCCGACCATAGGCGCAAGGTAAAAGTAATATGTTTCAAGTGTGTCGTCTGCTGATTTGTTGACCCTTGCACCGAACTGAATGCAGTATATCTCACAAATCGTCATTGCTGCCACAGCAAACCAAAACAGCTTGTTTTTCATCATTCTGATACATTCAGCCGATAACAGCTTACTCATGGCTTTCACCCCCAACAAGCGAGATGTAAAAGCTCTCCAAGCTCTCGTCATGCTCCTCCACCGACAGCACCTCACAGCCGTCCTTTGCAAGTGCAAGTGACAACTGCGTGATGTTCGGCTTTGCGTAAATATCGGCTGTCTTATCGTCAATAACTGAATATTCAAGCCTCATTTCGTCAAGCACACTCGCCAGCACCGCAGTATTGCTCACAGTAATTCGCATACACTTGCGACAGGCGGCTTCCAGTTCCTCCGCACTCATCTCACGAACGATACGCCCGCTGTCGATAAAGCCGTAATGCGTGGCAAGCCGTGAC
>NZ_CACWPP010000224.1 GCF_902762735.1 uncultured Ruminococcus sp. | reverse complement strand
GTTGAGATACAGCAGAAAGCGATACTCCTGATACCGTTCTGTACGGCTATTTCAAGACAGCTTTTGTAGGAACTTTCCAGCAATCTGCAATGCTCGTCCGTGAGCTGCCCTTGAACGATCGGTCCGACGGTGTGTATCACATAGTCACAGGGCAGGTTGTAGGCAGGCGTGATCTTCGCCTTGCCTGTGGGTTCGACATGACCTTGCGCTTTCATGATCTGACCGCACTTGTAACGAAGCCGTACCCCTGCAAAGGTGTGTATACAGTTGTCGATACAGCTATGGCAGGGCTGATAGCAGCCAGTCATTCCCGAATTGGCGGCGTTGACGACAGCGCCGCATCGGAGCGTGGTGATGTCGCCTTTCCAGAGGTAAATGCCGTCCTCTATGGGCGTTATGTCTGCAATATCAGTGATCCCCTTACTCTCGGTCAGCGCTGTGAGATATTCGTCCTCGGCTTGCAGAAAGTCATCACTTGCTTTTACAGCGGGGCGGATATTCACAAGGCTTCTGTAAAGGCGGAATTTATCCGCATCATTGTTTGGTATCTCAATTCCGTCAACGTCGTTTCTTTCTGACAGCAGATAGTTTATCAGAAAGTCTAATTTCTCCATACGATCATCTCCTTATGACTGCCCCCACAGGGCAGACCTCCGCACAGTTTCCACAATGCAGACAGTTTTCCTGACGGATAACAGCTTTTTCTTTCAGTTCGATACAGTTCTGCGGACAGTCGCTCAGACATGAACCGCACCCGATGCAATCATCGGTCACGAAATATCCGCTTTCCCTGATCTCTGCACCGCCGAATGTGAAGCTGTCACGCTCGATAGGCTTCTTCGACAGGTCGAACCACTCTCCGCTGCCCTCATAGATCTGAAACAATGTGAGTGCCTTTCTGCTTTCTTCGGTGGGATAAATTTCACGCATATAGGGATTCTTCTCAAACAGCAGCGGGAGCATATCAGAACCCAGCTCCCTGACCTTGCCACGGACAGAAACAGCAGTGCAGCACATGGTATCCTCTCCCTTTTTTCCCGAAAGAGCAAGATAGCCCTTGTCCTTTAACCGCTGATAGAAGTTCTTTCCCTTAGCGGTGAGAAAGTACAGTCCGTTCTCGTCTGCATACATCATGTCAATCACACAGGTCACAGGCAGACCATCGCTGTCCACCGTTGCCACAACGGTGGAGTGTATCTCGTCCACGATAAAATTCAGATATCATGTGCTGTCATAGATATCCCTCCGACATAACTGTTAGTCTTCCTGCTTCCTCAAATACGTCGCAGATTTCCATTTTCAGTCTGGTGTTCACAGGAGTTTTTCCTTTTTTGTGAGCGAAAACCACAACAACATCAGAAGCCTCCTGACTGCACTGCACGTATTTTTCAAGCTGTATCATAAAAACAGGTGCGTTGAAATAGGCAATGCGGTCTATTATCATTTCTGATTCAATGGCAGAGGAAACATCTCGCATCACTACTGCGTCAGTTGACCAGTTTTTAGCAGAGTCGATGACTGCAATAAATCCTGTCTTTTTATCAAAAACTTTTGCAAATTCTCCCACTGTCATTTCTTTCACTCCCTATGGAAAGAGTGTGCCGATGTTTTTCAGCACACTCTCTTTTTATTCTTGTTCGATGATTTTTCGTGTGTCCGCAACTACTTCCGCAAGCGTGGTGCTTTTCAGCTCATTTTCCAAAGCCGCCTGAGCCGTTTGCAGTCTGCCGTCCATAGCCTTGTGGATATTGCGTCCCACAGGACAATCTGCGTTGGGATTTTCATGAAAGTGGAACAGTCCCTCGTCATCTACGCAGTCAACCGCCTTGTAAATATCGTACAGTGTTATTTCGTCAAGTGCTTTTGCAAGGTGTGCGCCGCCGCTGCCCTGACGAGTTTCAACTATCCCCGCCTTGCGAAGCTGTCCGAGAACGCCCCGGACTATGACCGCATTTACCCCCGTACTGCCCGACAGAAAGTCGCTGGTCACTCTCATCTGACCGTCAAAAATGTCGATGCAGGTGAGGATATGCACTGCCACTGTGAATTTACTTGTGATCTGCATAGATGCTCATCTCTTTCTTACTCTCTTACCACGCTGATACGCTGACCGATGTGATCGCCTTTTTCAATCTCGTCAACCATAGCAATAGCGTAATCCGCATAGCTGATAATGCTCTCGCCCTTAGCGTTGAGGGTCAGCTCCTCTCCTGCGAGAATGTACTTGCCGCTTCGTTCGCCCTCAGCCTGAAAATCTCCGGCAGGGCTGATGTATGTCCATTTTACGTCATTTCTCTGACGGAGTTCGCCAAGCGCCTTTGCCATAGCAGAAGCCAGCGGCTTGAAAACTTCGGGGAAATCTGCACCGTCAGAAACGCAGGCGGTATGCTCAGCGTTCACATACAGGCTTCCTGCGCCGCCGACAACGAGAAGTCTTGTGTCAGTTCCCGAAAGAATGTCGCACAGGTGAAAAAGTGACGTGGAGTGCTGAGGAAGTGTGTCGGGGGTCCATGCGCCGAAAGCGTCTACGACAGCGTCGAAACCCGTGAGGTCTGCTTCGGTCAGATCGAACAGGTCTTTCACGATAACATTCTGAGCAGCGGACTTGTTCTCTCCACGGACGAATGCTGTAACGTCAAACCCTCTGTCTACAGCCTCTTTCACGATGAGCTGACCTGCCTTGCCGTTTGCACAAACTACTGCGATTTTCATAATAAATACCTCCTGATTATAACATAATTTTGGTGATTTGTAAAGCTGTAAACAT
>NZ_CACWPP010000223.1:2806-4943 GCF_902762735.1 uncultured Ruminococcus sp. | reverse complement strand
CTGAGGTGAGGTCGAGCTTTGCGACCGCCTTG
This sequence comes from uncultured Ruminococcus sp., assembly GCF_902762735.1. Taxonomy (GTDB): domain Bacteria; phylum Bacillota; class Clostridia; order Oscillospirales; family Ruminococcaceae; genus Hominimerdicola. The sequence continues at coordinate 4,911 of NZ_CACWPP010000223.1, read as the reverse complement.
AGTATAACGCTTATTGAGAACGATATCATAGCCGCGCCAGCAAGTATGAATACCTTGCTCTCGTCCGAGAGCTTCACCCAGTTTGCTGTAACAAAGGCTATTGCCGACAGTATTATGAATGATACGCCTATCAGCAGAAGAACCGTCGATGAATTGTAGCTCATCTTCTTCGGAGCGTCCATTGCCGCATATATGGGTCTGCCCTGTGCATCGTATCGAACAGGCTGTACAGCGGCTCTCTTATGATTGTTATCAGTAACAACGAGAGCGATTATCACTCCGACTATGCCGAGCGGAATGAGCATTTTCAGGAAAAATCCGATAAATGAAAAATAACCTATTGTCATTGCTACCATCCTCGTATAATAGATTTTAGGGTGGTTTCAAGAGTACCCCAATGAACCTCTGCCACGCTCAGTTGAGAAGGGCAGCAGTGAAATCGGAATGAGCGTAGCGAATGGAGATTTCACTGCTGCGGCGAAGTTCCGCCGGGTTTAATCTAATAATCAACAGGCATTCACATACCCATGATAAAATAGCTGTAATCAGCAGGAACAAGTTCTGATCATCCTTAGTCGAGTTTAAAAACTGCTTCCCAAGAAAGTCTGTTCCCCAGAGCTGTGAGTTAGCTGCTAACACGTAGGCTGTTTATCCGGGATGTGTTCCATCCGTTTTTATAGGCAGTACGGATTATCGCATCGGAGCCGCCCGGAGTGGATTCTGATAAACGAGGTTGATGATGCCACAGTATCATGGGTAGCTGAATGCCTGTTGATTACAAATCCCGATGAAGGGAGGTGGAAAATGTGAATCAAGACAAACTTTATGTTGGCATTGATGTCAGCAGCAAAAATAACGTCTGCTATCTCATGCATTCTGACGGCAGTAAACATAGTTCGTTTTCTGTGCCGAACAATAGGAATGGTGCAAAGCTTATTGTTGACAGAGTTACCTCTGTGCTTCTTTTGCAGGAAATTCCGCAGGTTGTGATCGGTATGGAAGCGACTTCCGTTTATGGTGACAATCTCATGCGTTTTCTTCGGGAAAGCGGCAGTCTTGGACGATTTGAACGAAGCCTGCATATGCTCAATCCCAAGCAGGTTAAAAAGTTCCGGGATGCCTATTCCGATCTTCCGAAAAATGATTTTGTTGATTCGTTTATCATTGCAGACCACCTTCGTTTCGGCAGAATCAATAAGGAGGTCTACATGGACGATTACAAGTATCAGGCGCTCAAAATGTATACCAGAGCGCGTCATCAGCTCGTACAGGAACTGACACGGGAAAAGCAGCGTTTTCTGAACATTGTTTTCATTTGTTTTTCCGGACTGACACAGGAGAAAATCTTCTCTGACAAATTCGGCGCAACGTCAATGGCTCTTATTGAAGAATTCTCTTCACTTGATGAGCTTGCGTATATGAATATCGATGAGCTTGCGGATTTTATTCGTAAGCATGGAAAAAATCACTTCGAGAATCCGGAAGAAATTGCGGAAGCTGTTCAGCGTGCTGCCAAGAATTCTTACCGCCCGCCACAGGTTATTGCGGAAGCCGCCAAGCAGATGATTGCCATCTCTATGAACACCATCCGTCTGCTCCAGAAGCAGATCAAGGAGTACGATAAGGCAATCGAAAAGATGCTGGAAACGATCCCGCAGACCCTGACCTCTGTCAAGGGAATTGGCAATGTCTACGCTGCCGGAATCATCGCTGAAATTGGTGATATTAACCGTTTCCCTAGTCAGGCAAGCCTTGCGAAATACGCCGGTCTTGTCTGGACTCAGCACCAGTCCAGTGACTTTGAAGCTGAGGACAAGCGTATGATCCAGGGTGGTAATCATCATCTGAAATACTATTTGTGCGAAGCGGCAAACGCTCTGAGAAGATGCGACCCGGAGGTCAAGCGCTTCTATGCTCTTAAATACAAAGAGACTAATAAGCACAACCACAAACGCGCGCTCGCTCTCACTGCCAGAAAGTTGGTCAGGTTAGTCTATACACTGCTAAAGACTAACCGCCTGTATATCCCGCCGGAGGAGTATTGATCCGGCACCTCCAGCCCGTCGAAAAAATTTTTCGGCGCAGGCTTTAGTAGGAGATACCCT
>NZ_CACWPP010000223.1:0-2795 GCF_902762735.1 uncultured Ruminococcus sp. | reverse complement strand
GTAGGAGATACCATTTTTGTCTCTTCTTAGGCAGAATGTATGGATTTCTTACTTGTTTTTCTACTTTTTGCCCATTGACATTTTACCGTAGGACTCCAAGAGCATATCGGCAGTATGATGATGATACGCTCTTTCGCAACAGAACAACAGACGGAAGATGAAGCAAGCGACAAAATGTTACAGCATAAAACCGCAAGAATGCGTAAAAATCACTTCTCCAATTTCTGCAATATCGGTTTCGGGCTTGCGATGAACGGAATGTATCTCTTTGGTGTGTGCTACTGCGGTTACGGCATTTTGCTCGGCACGATTTCTTATGGAACGCTGACAGCGATAACACAGCTTATTTCGCAGATTCAAGCTCCGTTTGCGAATATCACGGGGTATCTTCCACGGTTTTACGCTATGACCGCAAGTGCAGAGCGACTTATGGAAATTGAGAGCTTCCGAAATGATGCTGATAGTCAGGCTCTTGATATTGATACGGTCAAGAAATACTATACCAATGAGCTGCGGTCATTCGGTCTGAAAAATGCCGATTTCACCTATTATCCTGCGGTGGACAGTATCAAGGACTTGACAAAGGACAATCAGCCTATCGTGCTGAAAAATATCAGCATTGAGATCGGCAAGGGCGAGTATGTGGCGTTCACGGGACATAGTGGCTGTGGAAAATCCACGGTGCTGAAACTGCTCATGAGCATTTATCAGCTCGACAACGGTGAGCGTTTTCTGACCGATACGCAAGGCGCAAAACCGCTGACAGCTGAATTGCACAGACTGTTCGCTTACGTTCCGCAGGGCAATCAGCTTATGTCGGGGACTATCCGTGAGGTCGTGTCTTTCGCTGACAAGGCAGATATGCGGAATGATGAGCGTATCAATCGGGCTTTGCATATCGCCTGCGCTGATGATTTTGTGTCGGAGCTTGACGGCGGTATTGATACTCTGCTCGGTGAGCGTGGCACCGGTCTTTCCGATGGGCAGATGCAGAGAATCGCAATCGCAAGGGCGATATTTTCAGAAAGCCCGATACTGCTCCTTGATGAAGCGACATCGGCACTCGATGCAGATACGGAAAAACGGTTGCTTCAAAATCTGCGGAGTATGACGGATAAGACAGTCGTGATCGTGACACATCGTCCTGCGGCTTTGGAGATATGTGACAGAGTGATTGATTTCACAAATACAGACGGCTCGGAGAGCGTATAGCAAGCTCCCTGAGCCGTTTTTCTTTTTCAGCGGATAGTTTTCCCCATAATCATCACAGACGGCTCTGAGGGGCGTTTCCGTTCGCCAGAGAGCCTATCATTCCAGTACACCCCTATTTATCTTTTTCTGCCGATCCCTGCTCTGCTCCAGACGGAGAAATTCTTCTATCTCCCTTGACGCTTCGGACAGCTCTCTCGACTTCTGATCCAAAGCATCATACTTGGTGTTCATATTATTCAATTTTCCACGCAGCTTAGCAATATGCTTTTCCAACTGTTCGACTGTCGGGATTTTCTTCGGGAACGCTTTTTTAAGTTCACTCTCAGTCGCTGAATAGCGATATAGCTCGGCATCAAACTGGTCGGCATATTTCTTTTGCTTGCGCCCTTTCAGCGACATATAATGGTCGTGAAACGGCTTCGCATTTTGGTAAGTCCTGAGCCATATCAACTGCTGCTCACGCTTCTTGATCTCCTCGCTGATCTGATTCATCTCGCCGACAAGCGTAATCCTCTCGCCATAAGCTTCAACGGCGGCAGCATTCGCCTCCTCGGCAGTCACGCCATACTTGGCAAGAATATTCATTGCCTTGCTTGTCAGCTTCATATTACTGCGGTCAATGCTGTCACGGATAAACTTGTTTTCCTCCGCCTGCACAGGCACACGGATGATCCTTGCTTTCGTTTTGTATTCCATAGCATTTTTGTAGTGGATAATACGGCTCTTTATCTGCTCCGTTTCGTAAAACCACCCCAGCGTTTTCGCCCTCGTCATTTTGGCTCTCGGATTGCGTTCCTTCTGCTCCGCAAGCATAAATTTCAAGTCAATCGTATGCTCCGGATTGTAGTAGACAAGTATGCCGTTTTCGGCGCATTTCAGCAGAAAATCTGCAAAGTCATCGCTCTCCTTAACAACCTGGTCGATAGCGTATTTCAGCTTTGCTTTCCACGATAAGCCTTGCCTGTTCATGTCCCACTCCCAGTGAGACTTTCCCTTGACTTCTTCGGGGTGTTCGATAACAGACAGATTATTCTCCTTACATAGCTCGTCCGATATGCGCCTGACCTCTGCCCAAGCACGGTCTTTTTTCTTGCCCTGATTATGCTCTGTTTCAAAGGTTCTGCCCGTGATGTAATTTGTATTATTCACTATGATATGTGCGTGGGTATGGTCGTGGTCGGTATGTACCGCAATGATATACTGATACTGTTCTTTCAGCAATCTATGGCATAACTCCTGTGCTATTTCCATAGCCTGTTCAGGAGTGACTTCATTCGGGGCGAATGACTGAATTATGTGCTGGGCTTTGGTGGTGCTTCGTCCTGTTCCGAAACGCTCTCTGACGGCTCGGAACTCTGCGGCTGCTCGGACGGGTTCTGTCTCGCACATAAAAGACTCGACAAGCGAATGACCTCTGGTCTTATTCCCATCCACGATGTATTCAAGTGATCCGCACACTGAGTCGCTGATCGAATGTAGCTTAGTAACTGCCAAATCGCATTCACACTCTCTTTCGTAGTAGTTATATCTTCCTCATAAACCCGTCCTGTTTTATTGGCACGTCGGGCTATCTGATTCACGTT
>NZ_CACWPP010000222.1 GCF_902762735.1 uncultured Ruminococcus sp. | reverse complement strand
CTGAGTTGATGTTATCTTTCCCCCGCCGCAGGCGGGGGAAAGATAACCGCCAACTGTATTTGGTTCCCGATATAACATCGTTTATTTTGGTGTATCAGCTGGATAATCACATTTATTTATGCCACTGCCCGCGTATAAGGCGGAGATATGGGTTTATCATAGTCTTTGCAGTGCTTTGTGTATTATAGCGATCCGCCTTAAAATTCAGACAAAATCCGGTCACAAAACCCATAAATCCCAGCTTTTGCGACTGGATTTTGTGAATTTAAACAGTTGGATCGTTATTGGTTAATTATTAATACAAAAACTGTTCATATATTATTATATCATGCTTCGGTAAGAATGTCAATAGCATATTCACGAAAAATTCAACAAATAGTGTGCCGCATATCTGTGCATAAGCGCAGATGCATATTTTGTCGGGGATGCAGGATAAGGCTGAAACGAAAGTATGTCACAAAACGTTAAATAATAAACGGGACAGGCTGTGCATGGGCGCACTAGCCTGTCCCGCTGATGATCTTATTTTATCTTGTTTACATTTTTCTCCCAATTTTGATGTGTATTGCTTATGATACAAAATGGCTGTTCTTTCGTATTGTTCCCCAGCTTTCGGCGGGGGAACAATACACAGCCAAATTGGGATACATTTTTAAAGTCAGCCTGCCGCTGTGAGCTGAGCCTCTATCTCTTCTGCGCGGAGAAGAGCGGTGTCTATGTGGTCGCAGAAATTCTCTTTGCCCACATGTTCGATGAAACCTGCTTTTTCCATAGCATGCATGGGCTGTTCGTTAACGTGTGAGAAGATGACTTTTACGTTATGCTTCTCACAGCGCTTTACTATGCTCATCAGCGCCTCAACGCCTGCCGCATCTATGGCGGGGACGTTTCTCATGCGTATGCAGAGAACGTCGATGTTCTCATCAGAGAGCATATAGCTGTATTTGTCAGATGCCGCAAAGAACATGGGTCCGTTTATCTCGAACACCCTTGTGTTCTTCGGTATCTTTTTCAGCAGGATATTGTCGGGGTCGGTGTCCTCGTCGTCAATGTCTATCCATGCGTGGGCTTCGGTAACATCAGCCATGCGTTTCATAAACAGCAGTGCAGCCATCACCATGCCGACACCTATCGCAACCACAAGGTCGAACACGACTGTGAATATCAGTGTGACGAAAAGCACTGCAATATCGCTCTTGGGAGCGGTCTTTATGGTGTTGCGGATATTGCGCCAGCCGCACATATTATATGCGACCACGAAGAGTATCGCCGCGATGGTGGGCATGGGTATCAGCGATGCCTTGTCCATCAGCAGACAGAGTATTATCAGCACAACGACAGAATGCACCATGCCCGCGATAGGTGTGCGTCCGCCGTTCTTTACATTTGCGGCGGTACGTGCTATCGCGCCTGTTGCGGGTATGCCGCCGAACAGTGCCGAGCCGATGTTTGCCGCGCCCTGTGCCACCAGTTCCATATTGGAGCGGTGCTTTGAACCTATCATACCGTCAGATACCACGCAGGAGAGCAGTGATTCGACAGCGGCAAGTATCGCGATGGTGAAGGCGTTCGGCAGCAGCGCCCTTACCTTTGCAAAAGTGAAGTGCGGCACAGTGAAAGGAGGCAGATCCTTAGAGACATGATAAAGTTTGCCGATGGTGTTGACCTTCATATCCAGCACGCCGACCATCACCGAACCGACTACGACGGCTATCAGCGAAGCGGGTATCTTCTCCAGCTTTTTTGGCCAGAAGATAAGTATAGCCAGCGACACAGCACCGACCAGAAGTGCCTGCGGGTTGAGTGTGCCGAAGCAGAGGACGATCTCCTTTACCTTGTCAACAGTTTCTACGGGGGAGTTCTTGAAAGTCAGCCCGAAGAAATCCTTTATCTGACCTATCAGTATCGTCACTGCGATGCCGAAAGTGAAACCGCTGGTGATAGTGCCGGGTATATACTTTATCAGCGCACCGAAGCGGCACAAGCCCATGACCACCATGATAGCGCCTGCCATTATGGTAGATATGACCAGACCTTCCATGCCCTGTGTGGCGACTATGCCCGCAACTATCGTGGCAAAAGCGGCGGTAGGTCCTGCTATCTGCACGCGGCTGCCGCCCAGAAATGAAACGATAAATCCTGCCACTATGGCGGTGTAAAGACCCTGTTCGGGTCCGACACCCGATGCCAGCGCCAGCGCTATCGAAAGCGGCAGGGCGATTATGGCAACGATGATACCTGCGGTAACATCTTTGAAGAACTGCGCTTTAGAGTAGTTCTTCATAACGGAGAACAGCTTTGGCTTGAGCTTCTGCTCGGTAGGCTTCTGTGCCTGAGATGACATTATCATTACCCCTTTGACTTGAGAATTTAAAGACAACGTTCTCTATTATACTACTAAAACATATGTATTTCAAGCAATTTTCGGCAAAGAAGAAAAAATCGGCGTGTTGGCTATTTTTGGTTAATGCAGATAAAAAATAATGTGGATTTTATCGCATTTTACGCGCGTGTAAAAAGAAGCTCCCGATCTATATGTGTATTGCTGATATTGACAACAGCTGTTTTCATGATCCCAATTTGGTTGTGTATTGTTCCCCCGCCGTAGGCGGGGGAACAATACGAAAGAACAGCCATTTTGTATCATCAGCAATACACATCAAAATTGGGAGTTTTCATATTGAGACAAAAAAAGGCACTGCCCGTGAAGGACAGTGCCATGTAATTTTGAGAGGAGGTCATAAGACCTGCTTGATAATTAGTTTTATGGTTATCCCCTTAACACACCACAAGCTAAATCACTGCACCAAAGCAGCCAAAAGCCTTAAATACGCGCTGTTTCCCAGCTTGCGGCGGTTGAAT
>NZ_CACWPP010000221.1 GCF_902762735.1 uncultured Ruminococcus sp. | reverse complement strand
CGAAACGAACAGATAAGCGGGAAGGCAGGGCAATTCAACGCCTCTTGCTATCCTCTTTTTCGCGCCCGTCGTCGAAAGCACCATACCTGTCACGCACTCGTCAAGTTCTTCCTCTGTAATATCAGCGACATTTATCATCATCTCAATGGTGACATCTTTGCCCTCAAAGCCGTTCAGCGTATCACCAACGACTTTTCCGCCGCCGTCTTTCGTTGCGGCGCGTCCTGTCGAAGTCACATAGCAGACTCTCTCCTTATATTTGGCGGGCACATGCACAGCCTCATACTGGGGAATAGTCACCTGAAAAGGCGATGAATTCTGCAAATGCACCGTCATCTCTATCACCCTGTAATTCTCATTTTTCTCGGAAGAAAAAGCCTCCTGACTGAAAACAGAGTAGTTTGAAAGCGCGAACGCCTTGAATTCGGTCATACCCATAGTTTCAAAGATATTCCTGTCATAGTCCACCGTCGTCTTTTCGGTGGTGCTGTTCATCAGCGGCGGCAGAAATACCAGCGATGAGATCAGCAGCAGCAGCGCAACAGTTATCCATATGATTATTTTCTTGCGTTCAACATATCCCGAACCTACTTTAACGCCCTGATGCAACGCATCTGGTGCTTTCTTGTTGAACTGCGGCTTAGGCATGAAATCATTTTCCGCGTTAGCCGCTTCCTCACGTCTTTGTTTAGCCCTCTTTTCCGAACCTGCGTAATTCACATCAGCCGCACCGAACCGAGTCTTTTTCGCGTACCTGTCCGAAAATATCTCGTCAGCAGCCACATTTATCGCCGAACCTCTGTGACTGATACGATCAAGGCTCGACAGATCAAGATTATCAGGGATCTTTATGCTGTCCATTGAAGCGCCCCTTATGGAACGTTTTGACTGAAGCGTTTTATCAATTGCCAATTATTTTCAACCCTTTCAGGGGTTAGCCCCCATACCCCCGCGCCGCCTTACAGCACCGCGTTTTTATACCTTCTTACTTTTCTCACGATGAGTGCGGACCTCATCGGTTGGGTAAATACCTTTCTCTCTTGTTTCAGCCTTCAGCGAGCGCTTATGCCTTTATAAGCGGTCTGAGGCAGTTCATTATCCTGTCCTTAGTATCTTTTATATGCAGAGAAGCCGCTTTTTCGGAACATTCTCTCAGCTTGTCGGGGTGGTCGAGGTAATCTCTTACCGCGCCGATGAACTTTTCTTCGGTAAGGTCTTTTTCCTCGATGACAACGCCCGCACCTGCGTTTTGCAGCACCATTCCGTTGTGGTACTGATGATTTTCAGCCACCCACGGAGAGGGTATCAGCACCGAACATCTGCCCATAGCTTCTATCTCAGCCAGCGAAGCCGCGCCGCATCTGGTGATTATCATATCGCACGCCGCCATAGCTTTTGGCATATCCACGTAGCTGTCCACCATGAAGTGCTTGTTGCCCCTGATCTTTATGCCCTGTTTTTCACAGTCTTCGATAAAGTTTGCGTAGTCCTTGTAAGTGCCGTAGGAATGTATGTGCCACACCTCACGTCCCTCTTTGACGTACCATTTGAACAGCTTCATAATGTTCTCGTTCAGGACTTTCGAGCCGAGACTTCCGCCTGCCGAAAGCACCACCTGCGCATCTTCGGGGATACCCAGTTTTTTACGCGCCTCTGCCTTAGACATTCTGCCGAAGCCGCCCCTGACAGGCAGACCTGTCACCACACACTTTTTAGCATCGGGGAAATTTTTGCGCGACTCTTCTACCGTCATCATCACCACATCGACTTTTTTCGAGAGTATCTTGTTTGTGACACCTGCGAAAGCGTTCTGTTCATGTATCGCCGTGCGAATGCCCATTTTAGCGGCAGTCCTTACGACAGGACCGCTGACGTAGCCGCCTGTACCGATAACGAGATCGGGTTTGAAGCCTTTGATGATCTCTTTGCATCTGCTGCCCGATCTCAGCAGATACATGCCTGCCCTGAGATTTCGCTTGATGTTCTCGGCATTTATCTGCCGCTGAAAGCCTTCTATCCTCAGCGGTTCAAAGCGGTAGCCCGCTTTCGGCACGAGTTTAGCCTCCAGCTTTTCGGGGTTGCCCGCAAAGCAGATCTCCGCATCGGGGTAATTCTCCTTGATGATCTCAGCGATGGCAAGTGCGGGGTTAACATGACCCGCTGTGCCGCCGCCTGCCAGCAGTACCTTCAACATATAAACAATACCTCTTTTGTATAGATTTGACCATTCCAGTTTATCATATCTATTATACGCAGTTATTATTAACAAAGCAACCATATTCGGTTAACAGTTAACAATAGCTTCACAAAAACCGAAAAAAGTGAATAGCCCTCTGCGGTCCACTATCCACCTTTCACTGTCTGATATTCTTTTTTGGCGTTCTCCGCGATGGTATGCTGTTCCACGCACATGCCGCCCGCCCGACACTTTGCTTTGTGTGCATCTTGTTAGCTTGGCGCACTTGCTTTTTCGGGCTGGCAGTTCTCTTTTTATGGGGGTGTTCCCCTCCCTCCCGCCCGCGTATTATTGTGCCTTGAATATTGACACTCTATCGCGTGGGGGTGCGCCACAACCGCCGAACGCGGGGGACTGCGCCACGACCGCCGAAAACGCTCCGCTGTTCGGCTAATATCACGCGGGCAATTCGCGCCCGCACACGGGGAGCGGTGTTCGCAGGAATTGAGTACGCTCTTTTCTTAGCGAATTGCCCGCTTTTGGTTCGCTGAGGTCTTTTTCTTTGACCTCTTTCCGTCGGGAGAATTGTTGTTCCCCGATGCGAGAGGCTCTGCCCCTCGCGCTCCCCGCAAGCCTGCTGGCGCGAGGCTTGACCGCGCGCTTTGACTCGGCTTCGCTTTGTGTTTTTGGCTACGCTTTGTCGGCGGCACAGCATTCTCCAATGCATGCCAATAATTATGAATTATGAATTATGAATTATGAATTAATAAGCGGCACGCCCAACGCATCACCTTATCAACACTAAATAATACCGAAATTCCGCACTTTTTCAAATGCTGAATTTCACCTCAATACCTGTTTCATCGGATATAAGCACGACATCAATCATCGCTGCCGCTATATCGTGCTTTTCCTGAATCGTCAGTTTATCCCACTGCTTCATAGGTTCTTCCAAAGGCTTTGTGTCGATCGCCTTACGCTTACGGCACATGGTCTGCATTTTTTTATCAAGCTCCGACTTCTGTTCGTGCAGGGCGCTCACACGCTTCTGAATGTAGTCAAAGAGTACGCTGTCCGCATCAGCGAGCTTT
>NZ_CACWPP010000220.1 GCF_902762735.1 uncultured Ruminococcus sp. | reverse complement strand
GACCGTCACGCCCAAACAGCACATAATCGCAGTAACCTTTCTGTCCGAGGACACCGTTCATATCGGTGACTTCATATTCTTCCCACACATCGGCATCAGTACCGCCGAACTTCCAGCCCATTGATCTCAGGTCTACATCAATGTATATTTTTCGTGTCTTAAACTCTGAGAGGTCAGTAGGGGCAAAAGTACGGCTTTCCTGTTTTTCTTCCTTTTCGGCGGTAAGCGTAGCCGACATTTCAGCAATTTTCGCCTGCAAAGCCTTGATCTCGCTGTCCTTCTGCTCGATAAGAGACTCCTGCTCTTTGATCTTTTTGGTGTCGATCACGACCTTTTCCGTGGGGATCAGGGCAGGATCGAAGTGCCGTTCCACATAGTCCGAGCCATAGCAATAGTCCACCCATTCGATGAACTCAAAAAGGCTTTCAAGTGCAAGCAGAGCATCAGCCTTATTGACAGCCCTCTCTGTATGCACAGAGAGATTGCCGAGCCTGATGATAAACGGCAGTTTACCCCAAGTCTGGCTGTCAAGGGCGAAGCGGAATGACGGCTCATGGATCAGCGACTGGAGGTTGTCCTTAAAGGGCATAGTGATCGTGTTATCGGCAGAATACACCCATTTCACAGCAAGCTCTAGTGCCTTGCGGCATCCCACCGCACACATAGCAGGAGAGGTCGCATAGACCTTTTCGGCTTCAATAGCCGCCGCTGAGAACATCTTGTATTCAGTTATGTTTGCCAAGAAACCAAAGTTGGTCATAGGATCAACTCCTTTTTATGATATTGCAACATTGATGCTATTTGAATAATGCGATCCAGGATACGATAAGTGCTATAAAACAGGTAATGCTCGAAAAAACACTTGTAATATAGTTTTTATCTTCCTCTACATCCATCTCATGGCCTGAGCCGATCATTGATATACCCAAAAGAAAGGATATGATAAGCAACAATAACAGGACGATCATCACTTCAACATTGCCGACGATCGCTTCAAAAGAGTTCCATTCATTTGCAAATGGATAGGCAATAAAAAGGGCAACGATGCATGCTGAACCAAACAGCAAAGCGCCACCAAGGATACAGAAAAAAACCGAAAGGATCAGTGCCATACTGCCGGGGAGCAATCTGCCCTCTGTATCTCTCTGATTTCGGAGGATACCCCAGACTGCCTGAAAAAAACCGATGTTTTGCTCTTTTGGGTGTTCTGTCTGATCCTCTATGGCTTTATCTAATAGTGCTTGCTGTTTCAAGATCTCTTTTGCAAGCAATTCATAATCGACCGGAATATCCACATGGATCTTTTGTGGGAGTTCCTGTGGCAGAGCCGTTTTCTTTCTGTTTTTTTTCTTTGACATGGTTTGTTTCCTTTATCCGAAATATTCCTGCATCAGTGCCTTTTTCAGCGTTTCAGCCTTTTCAAGCACCTGCTTGACTGCCAATTTTGATTTGTCGGTCTGCTCTACAAAGGCGGCGAATTGGTTTTGTAGGGCAAGTGGAGGAACTCCAACAGGCATTTTATCTAAATTATCTCTATTTAACTTCTTTTGGTCGATACCAGTAACCCATGAAGAAATATCCCTATTATTCATATAAAACATAAGAAATACCATATTCATGTTTTCTTTGCATTGCATAACGTGAGCATGATTATTTACCCATATTTTCCCTTTAGCTATAAAAGCAATATCTTTGTTTCTAAACTCTAATGCTTTGCCATCTTCTGATATTAAAAGATATTCGCCTTCTATTCGATAATCATTCAAGTAATCAACAATACCTGTTGCCCCATAATAAGGATATATTCCTTGAATTTTTTGTCTATCAGCGTCTTTAATGGGTTTTCTTGTATTATCAAGATTTATAGTAACATCTGAAAATCTATACAAATGCCATTTATTTATCAAATTCTCAAAATCCCCAAACATCTCCACAAACCGTGATTTGACAAGCAGATCGAGCTTTTCAAGGATAGCGTTGCAGAGGTCTATTGTGTGGGTTACTTTATCGAGGTTGGCGGCAATTTTTCGTTGTTCTACGATAGGCGGCAACGGTATTTCGATTTTATTGATTTCTTTTGCTGATAAATGTTTTACCGTCACAAATGGGGTTCTATCTTCTATCTCCTTCAATGCTTTGGGTATTGCATAATAGATATAATTACCAAATACTAATTCTTTGGGAATAATCCGACATACTCGTTGATTTAATAAAGCAGGGATTTTTCCCCATTTAGCAATATTAAATTCACCGTCCATACCAATGAGCATATCGCCCTCATATACAATAAATTCTTCATTATACTTTTCAGTTGTATATGTTTCTGAGTACCCTCTAACCACATCTCTGATTCTTATTAAAGGCATTCCTTCGCTTTCAGAAAAAAGTTTTGAATCAAAAGGATAACCATACTGAACATCACAAAAATCTATCAGCTTAGCCATTCAACAATCCCCCCAACTCCGACAGCACACCACCGAGTTCCTTATAAAGCCCGTCAAGGTCTGCCATGATCTCACTTGTGGGAGGATATTCCACCGCCACATATTCGGTCTTCTTGTACTTGTTGATAGACAGGTCATAGTCGTTATCCACGATCTCCTGCTTCGGAACGAAAAAGCTCTGCTTCGTGCGCTCCCTGTCACGCTCACCGTCGGGGTCATGGAAACGGGCGATAATATCGGGAATATCGTTCTCAGCGACTTCGGCTCGCTTGTCATCAAGGGAGAGCCCGTCCGCCTTCATATCATAGAACCACACGTTATCCGTTCCGCCTGCATCGGTCTTGACGAACACCAGCACCGCCGTTGAAACGCCTGCATAGGGCTTGAAAACACCGCTGGGCATGGAAATAACGGCTTTGAGCTGATGATTTTCGATCA
>NZ_CACWPP010000219.1 GCF_902762735.1 uncultured Ruminococcus sp. | reverse complement strand
TTACTTGTTTTTTTGCTGTTTTTGACAGATATTGGCTGTTCACAGCATGATTTAACCCCATATCCGAGGAGGATATGGGGTTTTGAGACAGACTGAGCCGTCCCGCCACAAAAGGCAGGGACGGCTTTATCATAACTATACTTCGCAAAAGTCTGTTATCTTATTCCTATCGCTTTGATTATTTTCATGCCGTCAGCTAAATTGACAAATCCGTTGCCGTCAATGTCAGCATGAGGGTAGTTCTGTTTTTTTATTGGTCTTCTGCCCGAAACATGTGCGAACACGACGACCGCATCAGTGATATTTGCCCTGCCGTCACCGTTGACATCGCAGTATTTCCGCTCATCGTCAGAATTGACTGCTGTGCCGCTGTTGTTTTGGATATTGATGGTGTAGACTCTTCTTGTCCCGTTTGCTGATATGCAGGTCACATTTACAGTATTGCTGCCGTTCACAAGTTTTATATTGCCTGTGCCGTAGACAGATGCATTGTCGCTTTCAGCCCATGCAGATATATTCACGCTGTCTGCATTAACCTGCGCAGAATAGTTCTGTATATTGCAGTTGAATGCAGGCGAGATACCGATACCTTCAATGCTCATCCCTGCAAGAAGATCGTTGCTGTCATTAACAGCTCCGGGCTTGACACACAGAGCATCAGGCATATCGTCATAAACAGGTATCTTGAATTTCATTGAATTTTTCAGCACATCATCGCCGTAAGCGGTGAGCATGTTTGCGGCTTCATTCTCCTGCCCGAAAACGCAGGTCATATACTGGTGAGCAAAGTAGCCGTTGCCGCCGTCGGTCATATCAAATTTCTGTAAATAAAGAGTATCCTGCTCACGATTGATGTAGCCGTTACCTAAGAATATCGAGCCGCCGATTATCGACTTGTACTGATTTGTCCAGGGAAGAAGTATCGACGGATCATAAGTCGAGGCATATTCAGCCGCCTTTGTGCTTGCCGACATCGTGGCAGTTGCAAAGGCTTGTACATCAAAAAAGTTGAAGTAGTTTTCATAACCCGAAACAGTGCCCAGAGACTGCGGCGCACCGTTCCTGCCCTGCTCATTGAGACACCTCAGTGCGAGGTGATAAGGCGATACACCCGAAGTTTCAGCGGCTTCCATGAACGTATCGGTGTAGCTGCGGGTCTCGCCTGTATCGGGACAATAATAGTCTCCTTCCATAAAAGTCCCGCTGAGTATCGCATCTACCCCCGCCCTTGTCTGTACGGAAGGGTCGTAAGAAAGGCTCTCAAACATGAATATCGCATCGTCACGGAGGAAGTTTCTCGGATCGAGATAATACTTTATTATACCGTCAGATGCTGCGACCCAGCCGCTGTCCAGCTGATACCACTGACCGCTGTTCGGGTCATAAGCGCCTCTTTCCATTGATTTCCACGAATCGGGAGCATAGCTGTGTACCAGATTTCTGCCGATAACAGTTTCTTCGCTGACAGCTCTGTTCCAGTCTATGCCGAGATGCTGTGCTTCAAATACCCAGTTAGGGTGCTGTCTGTGCATCTCCCTGAGATATATCCTGTAACTTTCAGGAAAGCCCTGACTGTCAAGGTAACTTTCATAGTCATCAGACGAGCTGTTACCGCTGTCTGTACTGTCACCTGCCGTCTGCGATCTGAATTCCGAGATGCTTTCAGCAGGCACATAGCCGTCCAGCAGTTCAAACAGTACTCTGTACCACAGTTTTCCGCTGCTGTCATATTTTTCGCCAAGTATCGTTATATAGTCACCGCTGTCAAGCCAGCCTTTAGCATATGAAGATGCATCTGCATCAGCCAGAACATCAACATAATTAACTGCACAAATGCCGCTTCTTTCACCTGCGGCAGATGCAGTCAAAATATCCGTATCCGAAAAAATACTGCTGCCGAGCATCATAGTTGCTGCCAGAAAAGCAGCTGCGGTCTTTTTGAGTATCAACGCTAACACCTCCGAGTGTACAGAAAAACAAACTTAATGAACTACATATTTTTATGATCGTCTTTGGCTTTAGTGGTTAATCACATTATATATGAAAAAAATCACCTTGTCAACCGTGACTTTTATGAACACATGGCTTAATTGGTTAAATGAATGTATTTAATTAATGCGGTTACATAATAATTACAATGCATATAGATGTACTACGCGCTTACACCACAACATGTTGTGTGTGAAAATATGTTCTCATGTCTTTGTTGTCATTTTTAACGAAAATCCATTGTTATTTTTGACATAATTAATAATGATGTGTTAGAAACTTATATGCTATAATTCCGAAAAATAAAATACATAACTGTTTTTTGTTACTGATTTGACTTTAGATTTTAAGAATAGTTACAAAATAATTCGGCTTTATGCATATATGAAGCTCAGCGTGTGAACATGTATCGGAGAACAAGTAATTTGGATAAAACAGTTATAAAAAAATATGAAATAATATTTTTTGCTATCCGTCCGGAAAATCATTATATGAGCTGTTTTTGTCAGGAAAACTTGTTGTGATGTTTTTTCTCCATGCAGCATGAATATTTTGTTTTGTGGTTATCCCGCTGATACACCACAAAAACATCGGCTATACAGAACTTAAGGTTCTTGGCGTATATCTTTCCCCCGCCGCAGGCGGGGGAAAGATATGGGGCACTCAATTATCCTTTTGTTCACCGCATTTTTAGTTGGTGTGCTAAAGGGATAGTCATATTTTGTTTTCGTTATAGTCAAAGATATGATGTGAATTAGTTTTGTTTGTAAAAGAAATGACATATCTTATATCCAATGGTTATCGAACGGAGTTTTAATAGTAGTTTTCGGTCAAAAACCTCAATTTGCAACATCAAATCGGACAGTTTTACAAATAGTTAAGATTTTCCATAAAAAGGTCATAGGAACAAGAATAATCAAAGATTTTACGAGGCAAT
>NZ_CACWPP010000218.1 GCF_902762735.1 uncultured Ruminococcus sp. | reverse complement strand
AATAAACGCAAGGTCAGCCTTAGACTTCGGAGCAAGCACACCCGCAGGCGAGAAACGGGGATCGTTTATCAGCAGCGGATTCGCATCGCCCTCCCACTTTATTGAGTATGGGGGATTTGATACAATGACCTCAAAAGGCTCATCGTCCCAATGCTGCGGCTCAACGAGTGTATCTTCGTGAGCAATATTGAATTTATCGTAATCAATATCATGCAGGAACATATTGATACGGCAGAGGTTGTATGTTGTAATGTTGATCTCCTGCCCGAAAAAGCCTTGACGCACCTTGTCTTTTCCAAGAATTTTCGCAGCTTTCAGCAACAGCGAACCCGAACCACAGGCAGGATCATAGACCTTGTTGACCTCTGTTTTGCCTGCTGTTGCAAGCCGAGTAAGGAGTTCCGACACCTCTTGCGGAGTGTAATACTCACCGCCGGACTTGCCAGCATTAGAAGCGTACATACCCATGAGATACTCATAGGCATCACCGAACGCATCAATGGTGTTTTCCTGATAATCACCGAGCTGCATAGAAGCGACACCGTTCATCAGCTTGACAAGTCGCTCATTACGCTTTGCGACTGTGCCACCGAGCTTGTTGCTGTTCACATCGAAATCGTCGAACAGTCCCTTGAAATCGTCCTCGCTCTCACAGCCCTGGGCAGAGCCTTCAATGCTTCGGAAGATACCTTCAAGTGTTTCATTGAGGTTTTCGTCCGAATCAGCCTTTGCAAGTACATTACAGAAAAGCTGTGACGGCAGAATGAAAAAGCCTTTAGTCTGTACCATATCCTCACGGGCGGTTTCCGCTTCATCGTCCGACAGCTTTGTATAATCAAAATCGGGAGTGCCTGCTTCAATCTCGCCTGCATTGATATAGTTCGTCAGATTTTCCGAGATATAGCGGTAAAACAGCATAACAAGGACATAATTCTTGAAGTCCCAGCCGTCTACGCTGCCACGCAGATCGTTGGCAATGCCCCATATCGTGCGGTGCAGCTCGGCACGCTCCTGCTCTTTTTTATTATCTATCATAAGTCATAACTCACTTTCGTTTAGTATGCTATTAAATAGTTACTATCTATCCTATAATTATAGCACAAACCGCACAATTAGTCAATCTGTAAACAACGCTTTTTCTCCGTTTTCACCGAGGAAAATACAAAAAGCGTTTCAACCCATAAGGCTAAAACGCTTCACTGTTTATCATATTTGATTATATCGGCAGGAGAACATTCCAGCACATAGCAGATACGGGCGAGAATATCCAAATCCATTTTCTCTACAACACCATTGTACCACTTGTTGATGACCTCAAAGCGAGTATTGGAAATCCTTGCAAGGTAGTTCCGTGTGATACCCTTGCTGTCCATAATCTCTTTCAGGTGTATGCTGATCTTACCGTATTCCTTTATCGTAATGACCGATTTAGAGCCGTCCATAACATCACCCCTCAATAATATTCTATCTTGATTGTTACCTCTTGACAATATACATATTCAATGTTACTATGTATATAGTATTATCTGGAGGGATTGAGTTATGAACATCTACACTGTCAGCTTTTTCGGGCATAGATACATAGAGCGTGGAACGGAGATAGAAAACCGCCTTGACAAGCTCCTGCATGACTTGATAACGCAGAAAGAGTATGTTGACTTCCTGATCGGACGGGACGGAGATTTTGACTTGCTTGCTTCTGCTGCCATAAAACGAGCTATCCGAAGTCATGGATACGGCAATACCCACTTCGCACTTGTCCTGCCATACATGAAAGCAGAGTACCGTGACAACGAAAAGGAGTACCTTGCCTATTATGATGAAGTTGAGGTATGTGCCGAATCGTCCGAAGCTCACCCGAAGTCTGCTATCCAAGTCCGCAATCGGAGCATGATAGACCGTGCCGACCTTGTGGTATGCTGTATACAGCATAAAAGCGGAGGAGCATACCGCACGATACAATACGCTGAGAAACAGGGCAAGAAGATAGTGAACCTTGCAGACGAAAACCGACCTCCGTGCTTAGGCAGCACCACAGACAATATCAGACCATGGCTCGATTCAGAACCCCAAATCCCGCTTGACAGCAAAATCGACACTCCTAGTCTCTGCATTTTCCTTGAAGCTCCTGCCGTTGGCTTCGTTGAACAGGGTGCTTATCAGGTAACGCTCATAGTTACGGACATTATCGGTCTGCTTTATCTGCTCAATCGCATTTTCAAGGCATATCCTGTCAACCTTGAGCATAGCCGACTTGATGACTTCACGAGGAAACTCCTGTCCGCAGATACGCTCTGTTTTCTTTCGGGAGCATATCGCCCTCACGATCATCTGTACGATCTCGTCCAGTTCCTCCACGGTCATATAGCCGTCAGAGTCCTCAGCCCACAGAGCATAGTCATCGTATTCGATGTTGGACTTTACCACTTCGGTATATATTTCTTTTTCCTGCATATATCCGTCCATCTGTCCATCATCAGAACATTTTTCAACACTGCTTTCATGTGGGGAACGGGATCGATCGATTGATACTTGATTACTTGATACTTCTTTTTTTGATATTTCTTCTTTTGTTATTATATAATCGTGCGGCTTTTCAAGATGTTCACTTTCTTGATGTTGATTTTCAGTATCAAGGTTTTCCGTATCTGAAAAATCAGTATCTTGTGAGTCATAAAAATCTGAGTTTTCAACATCCGTGTCATCAGCAGTATCACAGGTGCATGGCTCGTCATAGATATAATACACCCAGTCTTGTATCTTGCCATTTTCATAAAGGCGTTCTCTCCGAAGGTAGCCTAACGCTTCCAGCCTTTTGAGCGCACCTGAGATCTTGGTAACGCCGTCGGGCATGATCGCTGCCAGACCTCTGATCGAGAAGTTCCAGTCATCAGCCATAGATACCAGTGTAACATAAGCACCTCTCTCGGTACAGCCCATT
>NZ_CACWPP010000217.1 GCF_902762735.1 uncultured Ruminococcus sp. | reverse complement strand
AAAATAAAACGCAACTGGTTATATGCAAATATGACCAGTTTTGCTATAATAAGAAAAAACAGAAATGAGGTACTCATAATGGAAGAAAGATATCAGCTCAACAAGGAACTTGCACAGATGCTCAAAGGCGGCGTGATCATGGATGTTACCACTCCTGAACAGGCGGTTATCGCACAGGAAGCAGGTGCGTGTGCAGTTATGGCTCTGGAACGTATCCCTGCGGATATCAGGGCTGCCGGCGGCGTGTCAAGAATGAGCGATCCTGCTATGATCCGTTCAATACAGGAAGCTGTGACTATTCCGGTCATGGCGAAGTGCCGTATCGGTCATTTTGTTGAAGCACAAATACTGGAAGCAATCGAGATCGACTATATTGATGAAAGCGAGGTGCTTTCGCCTGCCGATGATGTTTTCCATGTGGATAAGCGAAAATTCAAAGTGCCGTTCGTCTGCGGTGCCAGAGATCTTGGTGAAGCCCTTCGCCGTATTGCCGAGGGAGCATCTATGATAAGAACAAAGGGCGAGCCTGGTACCGGCGACATCGTGCAGGCAGTTCGTCATATGAGAATGATGAATACACAGATCCGTCATGCTGTATCGCTCAGTGAGGACGAACTTTATGAAGAAGCAAAGAAACTTCAAGTGCCGTATGAGCTGCTGAAACAGGTTCACGATACGGGCAGACTTCCGGTCGTAAATTTCGCCGCCGGCGGTGTTGCGACACCTGCCGATGCCGCACTGATGATGCAGCTCGGTGCAGAAGGTGTGTTTGTTGGATCGGGCATCTTCAAATCCGGCGATCCCGTAAAACGTGCGAGTGCGATCGTACAGGCTGTTACGAATTATAATGATGCAAAATTGATCGCTGAACTTTCATCTGGACTTGGTGAAGCTATGGTCGGTATCAATGAGAGCGAGATCAAGCTCATTATGGAAGAAAGAGGTAAATAATGCGGATAGGTGTACTTGCAGTACAGGGAGCTTTTGCAGAGCATTCCGCAAAGGTATGTCAGCTTGGTGCTGAGGCAGTGGAGATACGCAAGAGACATGACATTCAGACGGAGCTTGACGGTCTGATCCTACCGGGCGGTGAAAGTACAGCGATGCGGAAACTTCTGACAGAGCTTGACCTGCTTGAACCGTTAAAGGAAATGATACAGAATGGTTTGCCTGTTTTTGGGACTTGTGCCGGTATGATCCTTCTTGCAAAAGAAATATCAGGCGGCGGTACTCCTTGCTTTGGAACATTGGATATATCTGTGCATCGGAATGCTTACGGCAGACAGCTCGGCAGCTTTCGCTGTGTCGATATATTTGCAGGGAAAGAAATCGAAATGCCATTTATCCGCGCACCGTATGCAACGAATGTGCGTGATAATGTCACAGTTCTTGCTTCACACGATAACAGGATCGTTGCAGTCAGACAAGATAATCAGCTTGCAACCGCTTTCCATCCGGAACTGACCGAGGATTTTACAGTTTATGAATATTTCTTTCAAACGATTGCCAAACGCCTAAGAAAGTAGTATAATCAAAGTAAGAGGTGGGGAAAATGCATATCCGAATTGACCGTGAAAGTAGCGTGCCGGCTTATATGCAGGTCTACAATGAACTGCGCAATAGAATCATATCGGGAGCATTTGTACATGGTGCAAAACTCCCCTCAAAACGAGAGCTTGCAAGAGATTGTCTTGTCAGTCTCCCGACGATAGAACACGCTTATCAACTGCTTTGCGATGAAGGGTTCTGTGAAATGCGTCTGCGAAGCGGTTGCTATGTGAAATACGCTGTCGAGAGCTTCTTCCCTGTTTCTGCAACAGAGGAGACGATCTTTCAAATAGACAGGGATCATATTCTGCATAACGACAATATTCCGTTTTCCTCGGTAGCAGCAATGCTGAGAAAAGTGATCCTTGATTACGGGGAACGGATACTGATGAAATCTCCAAAGGGTGGTTGTTCACAGCTTCGTGATGCGATATGCCGCTATCTTTCAAGATGCAGAAATATCAATGTATCCAGAGAACAGGTCATTATTGGTTCGGGGGCTGAATACCTGTACGGGATCTGTATCCAGATGCTTGGCAGAGGAAAGACCGTTGCGTTGGAATCGCCCTCTTACGAAAAAATAGAAGCAGTCTATAAGGCAAACGGCGCTGTTTGTGATATGCTTGAAATGGACGGAGAGGGTATCCGTACTGATGAACTCATCAGAACAAGTGCAGAAATCCTCCATGTCACGCCTTTCAACAGCTTTCCAAGTGGCGTAACTGCTTCTGCTAAGCGCAGACAGGTCTATCTGGAATGGGCGTATCAGAGGAATGCGGTCATTATTGAGGATGACTATGATTCTGAATACACTCTGAACGGAACAGCACCGCAGACATTGTTTGCACAGTCGGAAAACGATCATGTCATATACATCAACACCTTCTCAAAGACTATCGCTCCCTCACTTCGTGTTGCCTATATGCTTCTGCCTGAGAAACTGCTGCCTCTATATGAACAGACTGTCGGATTCTATTCCTGCACAGTCCCTATGCTTGAACAGTTCTTTCTTGCCGAATGGCTCGACAGCGGTGAATTTGAACGAACGATCAATCGAGTCAGGAATACTAAAAAAATATGATTTAAATGAGAGCTGCTTACAATGTCGGTTTCAAGGACGGTGCGACTATGATGCAGGAGATTCAGGACTGATATAATCACAGCATAAGGAAAAGGGCAATGTCCTCCGTGAATGGAAGACATTGCCCTTATTTCATTTTAGCAAAATAATATTCGGTGCAATTGTTTTTGCAGCCGTAGAAAGCGATTTGGATCAACAAATAAAAGTGTCCTGTCTGTACAGTTCCCTAATAGCTATAATTTCATCATACGATACCCAATGCCGATATGTGTCTGTATCAGCGCCTGACTGCTGTCACTCAACTTTTTTCGCAGGGTAGCCATAAATACACGCAGGGAGGCTTCGCTGTTATCCGCAGGAGTTCCCCATACACTTTGGATAATGTACTTATGTGTCAGCAC
>NZ_CACWPP010000216.1 GCF_902762735.1 uncultured Ruminococcus sp. | reverse complement strand
CAGCTGTACTGGGCCGATATTGTTGATCTGGCATCATTCCTTTCCATCAACCGCAATGTGGAAGCAGCCGTCGTCAATCCCGGCAAAGATGATCTTGTCCTAGATCTTCCTCTTTTAACAAATCTTCTGAACCAATACAATACCAGCCTATTCATACAGGCATAACAAAGGATAGCTGCCCTACAATACAGCTATCCCCTTTTTTAAATGAAAGCCAGGCGAATACCTACTATGGTATCATGTATCATTTTATAGACTAAGATCAGATACATTGAACGTTCTTCTGATGCTCGATAAGAGCATTGTTTCACCCACTACTCGTTATATAATGTCACATAAGTCGTAATACTTTCAGTATCGCTTTCGTCTTTCTGCATAACAGTGTATGACTAGTCCACATCAGCCAGTTGATGGTTTTGACTATAATTAATGCTGGAAATCTCGACCAGTTCCACTGAATCCCATCCATTTTCTACCGTCAATGACTTCATCTGTATATCATCAATATACAAGCCTGAAACATTTAGGTAATCTTTATGAACTGACAGGGAGAAGACTGCTTTGATACTGTTTCCGCCATATTTGGCCTGCCATGCTGGTATCTTAATGGAAAAAGTACTATCAGCCCGATTAAAGATACTTTTTTTGGCGCTTCTGCAGTGAAGGTGGGTGAAAAAAGCTGGTAGCTACAAACATATTCAAGAATAAATATTGATCATATTAATTCACGCCGAATATATTATCTCTTGTCGTTACATCTTCTAAGAAACATTCTTCCGGCATGCATCCAAAATATAGACGGCTCTCAAACCGCCTTTTGTTCATCTAAGTACTGCAATTACTTTTCTTCCAGGCTGATCAAATAGGCACAGTACACTTCACAAACCGCAACTGCAAACATTGCAAACAAGTTGAGGTTGTAAACAATTTTGTGATCCAAGGCAAGCATGAATGTAATACTGGTTAATGCAGCAAGCACATGAATCATGACGTTCAAGATTTTCAGCCGTCTTTTCCTGTCATTCTTTTTCATTTATTGAAACCCTTTCGACACTAAACTGTTACACCGCAAATTAAAATATGCGCTGACGGCAGAATAGCGGCAGATAGAAATAGGAAAAACAATCATATTGTGATGAAAATGTGCTTTAAAAAACGGCACATTCTTTTCGTTATGCACTATGGTTTATCTGACGGACATAAAAAGGGAGAGAAGACCCAAAGTTGGCATACCTAAATCTTCTCTCCGTCCGATGTGTAAGCACATCCTTTTTATGTCATAAAAAGGATGCTCATCAGTTCTGGCAAGAGCCTGCGCAAGGATCATCTGAAGGAGCTCATATGCGACATGCTTGGAATCGATGAATTCGATGAGCATGTTTTCATTGACCGGATTGATCACATTTCCGTCCGGGATACCGCGCATCTTACCTTCCACCTCACAGACGGCACAACCGCCGAGCGCGAATACACCTACAGCAAAGAAGTCGTTCCGCACACGCAGGAACAGAAAGACCACATGAGCCGCATGATAAAGGAAAAATTCACGCCGGAACTCCGGCAGCAAAGAAGCGAAAAAATGAAGCAGATAAGGAGTGAGAAATTTTGGAGCAACAAAAGAAAGTAACAACCATCCCGGCATCCCAGACGCGCTTCACCTCTACTCTTATAACTGAGCAGAAAAAGCGCAGAGTCGCCGGTTACGCCCGAGTTTCAACAGACCATGATGACCAGTTCACCAGCAAGGAGAACATCTGGACCTTCGACGGCAAGTGCGAGCTCCTCATAACCATCATGTCGAGCCTTGCGCAGGAGGAATCGAGATCCATTTCCGAGAACTGCACATGGGGACAGCGTAAGCGTTTCGCTGACGGCAAGGTCACCGTTCCCTTCAAGCGGTTTCTCGGATACGACCGCGGCCCGCACGGCGAGCTCATCATCAATGATGAAGAAGCCGAGGTCATCAAACGCATCTACCGGCTTTTCCTGCAGGGCATGACCTACAACGGCATCGCCAAACAACTCACCGCTGATGGCGTAAAGACGCCCGGCGGCAAGGACAACTGGAGCATCAGCACGGTCAGGTCTATCCTCTCAAACGAAAAATACCGTGGCGATGGGCTCCTGCAAAAGACCTTCACGGTCGACTACCTTACCAAGAAGATGAAGGTCAACGAGGGAGAAATCCCGCAGTATTACGTGGAGGGCGATCACGAGGCCATCATCACGCCTGAAACCTTCGACATGGTTCAGCGGGAAATTGCTAAGCGCGGTAAAGGCCGAAACTACCATAGCGGCGTTCACCTTTTCTCCAGCAAAATCCGCTGCGGCCAGTGCGGCTCCTTCTACGGCTCAAAGGTCTGGCATTCAACCGACAAGTACAAGAAAATCATCTGGCGCTGCAATCACAAATACGATGGCGGCGACAAGTGCTCCACACCGGCCCTGACGGACGACGACATCCGGGTAACCTTCCGCAATGGGCAGGAAATCCGGGCATAAGAAAACAGCCTGACCACCAGTAAACAATGCTGGCGGTCGGGCTGTTTTTCCTTTTAATCAGAAGAATTATCATTTTCCAAATCATAAAGTCTGGACTCAATATTGGAAATGTCTGATTCCAGACTATCAATGTTCTGAAAAAGGGATTCCTGTTCGGCTTCTAATTGTTCAATATGTGAATAAAGACCACGCATAGCAAAAATCAGCTCAACCATCAGCGCCTTCTCATCAAGAGACATTAGCCTATCCTTTTCAGCCTGAATCTCGGCCCGCTCTTTTCGTATTCTCTCTTCCTCACGTTCCTTAGCATCTTTTTCGCGCTGCTTTTTCTGTACTTCTTTCTTAAGCCGCTCCCTTTTTATTTTGTTTGCTCCCTCCTGAAGTTTTTGAAACATAGACTATCACTCCTAAACAATTGCAATACTCCCTACATTATTTTCGGTTCAGTCCTAATTCCTGTTGATAGATGTACCCAGAGGTCATGAGAATTTCCTGCTGGCATCAATGATCTTCAGGAAGAAATATTCATCATCTGG
>NZ_CACWPP010000215.1 GCF_902762735.1 uncultured Ruminococcus sp. | reverse complement strand
TTTTGCAGTCTCGCCTTTTCTGCCGTACATAAGCGTGTTCCCACCGTTTGTGATTATGGTCAATCCGTCTGTATTTTCGGCATATCGTGGAATCATCTCTTCGCGGCTCACATTGTCATAATGCATTTTCAGCGCTTCACCGGAGATCACCGTCACCGCCGCGTGTTTGTGGATATAGCTGTCATACTTGCAGTCGATAGTGACATAAGGCTTTCTGTGACTGACACACAGCTCTGCACAGTGCTTTGAATCCTCACCAAAGCAGTCATCAATGGCAGCCGCATCGCACCATGTAACATCTCTTTCCTTTGGCTCATTCCAGTGCTTCACACCGCTGCTGTAAAACTCCGAGAAGAAATGTCCGAACCTGCCGAAGGGAGTGCGCTCGCTGTCCGAGATGATCACATAATCCTCCAGCCCCTCAAAGCTGTTGTCAAAGGTCAGCGAGCTGAGATCCACCGACTTGCCTTTGTAAAAATCACGGGTAAGCTGCGCCGTGCTCCTGCCGATGTGGGTACCGTCTATCCTGACCTCCGCTCCAAGCGAGGAAAGTACCGTGGCGCAGGTGCCGGTCTCGCCGCCGATAAAGCGAGCGCTCTGCTGTATCTCGCTGTACTCGTCGGGCTTCGGGAAAGCGTCAAGCTTGAAGCTGTTGGTGCAGCAGATCATACCGTAAAGATATATTTTCATTATTCTGTCCTTTCCGTGCTGTGTCCTGCACAAAGACTACTCCACCGTAAACCCCGTCCATTCGATGCGGTTGTATTCCATTACTTCATCGGACTTTTTCATTCCGAGCTTATCATAAAAGGGTATAGCCTCCTCGTTTGCGATAAGATATACGGCAATATCCTTTTCGCCACCGGCAAGCTCGTGTGCTGTCCTCATGAGCTCGCTCCCGATACCCTGACGTTCGTAAGCTCTGTCAACGTCCAGATCGGTGACATACAGCCAGTAGGCATAGTCCGTCAGACCCAGCAGCACACCCGCCAGAAGTCCGCTTTCATTTCTTGCAGCAAGACTTATCGTCGCATTTTTCAAAAGCTTTGCGACACGCTCCTCAAAGCGCTCCTTCGGGTACTGAGAGCCAAGGTCAGTTCTTTTCAGAAAATCAATATATTCTTCGGGGGACAGGCGTTCCTGCCTGATAGTAATGAATTTGTTCATAGCTGATCCTTTCCGTTGTTTATACTATCTTTTCCGCATAAGTCCTGCTGCACCGAAATGATTAGGCTTTAAAGTCCCGCCAGCTTTAGAAACCTTTTATCATTCATCTGCTCGTTGGTCAAAAATTCTCCGTCACAAAACAGAGCGTAGGTCGTGGTTGGTGCGGGTGCGTTCTGCGCCTGCTCTTTGCTCTCAATATGTACCGCCTTGAACGAGATACCGTGATCCCGGGATGTCTGCTCCACAATGGGCACATACTTTGCATTGAACGGGCATTGGTCTGTGTAGAAAAGCACATAGCCCTTTTCATCGATCTTCGGGTGCTTTGC
This sequence comes from uncultured Ruminococcus sp., assembly GCF_902762735.1. GTDB lineage: Bacteria > Bacillota > Clostridia > Oscillospirales > Ruminococcaceae > Hominimerdicola. The sequence goes on along the minus strand of NZ_CACWPP010000215.1, from coordinate 1,559 downwards.
ACATTCCTTGAACGCAGGCTTTGGGGCGTCGGCACCAAACGGCAGATATGCAAGCTGTATCCCACCCGCTGCCTCGTCACAGATGTCAAAGCCCTTGTGCTTTAAGTATTTCGGATCGGCAAGAAAGGGCTTTTTCTTACCGCTTGTCAGAATGCAAAGCCCGACCTTGCCCTTGCTTTTGCTGTCGCTTATGCACTGATCCAGAAGATCATTTGAATATCCATGTCCCTTGAAGGAACCCGACACCCAAAGGCAGTCTATATACATATAGCCCTCGGCAATTATCGGGAGCCATGCGTTTTCGACAGGGATATACTCGATAAAGCATTTCCCGCGCTCTGCCGCTTTGAGAAACACGAGCCCCTCGTCAAAGCGCTCCGTGAGCCATGCCTTTTTGGACGCCACCTGAATATCCCTGTCGTTCGAAATCGCACAGCAGATATGCTCGCTTTCGATGTTATCCTTTGTGACCTTGATGTATTCCATTAATGCTGCCTCCTAAGTCTCTTTTTTTACATAAGTGTGCCTAAGATCAATTACAATTTTCTGATTTCTTCTTCCAGATTTCTTAAAAATGCACCTGCATGAGCACCGTCCATTTGTGTGTGATGAAACTGAAAAGAAATAGGCAATAAAGCCTTGTCGCTTTCAATTCTATATCTGCCCCAGATCATAAACGGATTATTGAAAATACCGCAGTTCATTCCCACCGCTCCGTCGATCTCGGTATCTATAATAGCAGATGTGCCGATGACCATATATTCTCCCGATAAGTCATGATTGGTACAGGTTTCATGGACTTGTCCGCTATATCGCAGATAGTCCGCATTGAATCGTTCGAGGTCATCGGTGTAAGCAATATCACATGAACTTACTTCGCCGTCCTTGTTTTTTACGATCGTATTGACTGCGATCTTATCGTACTGCATCAGCATATCGTCAACAGGCAGAATATAAAACTCTTTGATCGTACTTGCAGCTTTTCCGATACAATGATCAAGAAGCATATTAAACTTCATACCGGTCTTTCTGCTCTTGTTGATAAGAGGCATTACATCATATGTCTTAAAGAAAGTAACCATAGGGTTGGGGGCTTTCATCCATAATTCAAATGCTGACGCTCTTGTTGTTTCTTCGGGGTTAATTTCTCTGACGCTCATTTTTATTACCTTGTCTTATTTCCGTTTTATCTTATTACTTCCGTTTGATACCATAAAGCTGCGAAAATGTAAATAACCACTGCGCCCATCGGCATTTTCTGATCATGAGTGTATCATCGCCCTTTATGTTTTTCTCTTTTCTTTTGCTGTTTTATTTCAAACATTCGCTGCTTGTCAGCGAGTTTCTTTTCACGAGTCTTCACCTTTCGCTCCAGCTTGTTCTGTTCAAGCTGCATCTGTAACGCCCTCTGCGACTTTGTACCGACACCCGAGCGCTCCATCTGCTTTCTTGCATTCCTTTGCCGCCGCTTGGGATTATCTGCTGTTTTGCGCTGTATTATATCCACTTCCCGACTGAACCGCAATTCGGTGTAGTGCCTGAGAATGTATTCATATATC
>NZ_CACWPP010000214.1 GCF_902762735.1 uncultured Ruminococcus sp. | reverse complement strand
TCGGAACAATTCTAAAGCTGCCATATCCAAACTTATGTTTGAATGTCTTATGGAGCCGAATATGATTTCGAGGGTGATTTTTGAAAATTGATTTCCGTGCGATAGGGGACGGAAACCTTGCGGCGGATAAGTATGTAGCATATTACTGCAATTTAATTTGTGTATTCCCCGACAGGGGACGGAAACTAGTCAAGCAAAAGTGCCGAAAGTGATGTCAGTCTGTCGATTTAATTTGTGTATTCCCCGATAGGGGACGGAACAACAATACTTTTATCAGGAGCAAAGATCATGAAAATACTATTTTCACCAGTGGGAATGACAGACCCTATAAGATATTTCAAGGACGGCGCTCTGCTGAATATTTGCAGAAAATACCGCCCTGATAAGGTGTATTTATATATGTCAAAAGAGGTACTGAGATTCCATGATAAAGATGACAGGTACCGTTATTGCCTTGAACAGCTGGGCGAACTTCTGGGACATAAGTTTGAAGTTGAACTGATAAAGCGTCCCGAACTTGAAGATGTTCAGCTGTTTGATGCCTTTCTTTCAGATTTCAGAAATGAGCTGATAAATATCCACGAGCAGTACCCCGATGCAGAGATACTGCTGAATGTATCGTCGGGTACTCCTGCGATGAAAAGCTCATTGCAGATATTATCGCTGACGTTGAATTTTCACTGTCAGCCGATACAGGTATCCACCCCGCAGAAATGCAGTAATCCCCGTATAGACGAAGAAAAAGACCTCACCCCGGAAGAACATTGGGAACTCAACGAAAGCAACGATGCACCCGATGACCGCTGCATACCCTCGCTGACGGAAAATCTTGTGAAAGAATTTGAGACCCAGAATGTCATCAAACTGATAAATTCATACGATTATGCGGCAGCGTATGCCATCGCAAAGGATTCCGAACTGTTCTCGGATAAATTCAAGGAACTGCTTTCGGCAGCAGCTTCAAGGCTGAAATTGGAACCAAAGGCAAGGACGGTATTCAAAAAATACAACATCAAAGGCGTGACAGCGGATAATGCCGAATATGCTGATATCTCCGAGTACCTGCTTCTGCTGGATATCAAAATAAAAAAAGAGGAGTATGCTGATTTTCTTCGCAGCATAACTCCCGCTATATTTGAATTATTTATGATGTACCTGAAAAATAAGTGTAATTTTGCTATATCTGATTACACATATACCGACAAGAAAGATGTAATAAAATGGGATATGGAAAAACTGAAAGGCACAAAAATATTAGCCGCTCTTGATAAGAAATATAACGGCTTAAATGCAGATTCATTTGTAAATTCAGATTCGCTTTCTGTGATAATATACGAATTATCTTCCGAAACAGCCGCAAAAGAAAAGGCGGATATTCTCAGAAATAGAGTCGAGAACAAACTTCGCAACAAGGCAGCACATACGATAATCAGCATAACCGATGATAAAGTAAAAAGTTATACCGGAATGTATTCAAGAGAAATATTCAAGCATCTTGCAAAAATGTTTGAACTCAGCGGTTATCAGCTGAATGAAAAATCCTATGACAGAATGAATTCGATATTGATATCGGAAATATAAACTTCCAATTTTAAATTTTGATGCATTATAAAACTCACATAATATTAAGGAGCTTATGACATGACAGACGTTAACGAAAGATCGAGGATATTCCGCAAGATGTGTCTCAAAGCCGATACCGAGCGCGACAAGGGTCTCACTACGCCTGAGAATATCGAACGCTTTGACAATATCCTCTACGGCTCGGACGAGAAGTGGCAGATACTTGACGTTTACCGTCCGAAGTCTGCCAAGGGTGAGAAACTCCCCATCATCGTGAGCATTCACGGCGGCGGCTGGGTGTACGGCAGCAAGGAAATATATCAGTTCTACTGCATGAACCTGGCGCAGCGTGGTTTCGCTGTTGTAAATTTTACCTACCGCCTTGCCCCCGAAAACCGTTTCCCCGCTTCACTGGAAGACACGAACACTGTGTTCGCATGGATCAAGGACAATGCGGAGAATTACGGCTTCGACCTTGATCATGTATTTGCGGTGGGCGATTCCGCAGGCGCATTCTGTCTGTCGGTCTATGCCTGTATACTCACGAATCCTGCACTTGCAGCTGATTTCAAAAAGTATTTTGATCCCGCTGACGTTGAACTCAAAGGCGTTGGTCTTAACTGCGGTTTGTATACCACTGCAGGTGCTGACGAAAGTCTTGATGCCTACCTTCCGGAAGACCACTGCGAGCACGCCGAAGCAATTCGTATGCTCGATGCGGTTTTCCACATCACACCTGCTTTCCCGCCAGCGTACATTCTCACGGCAAACGCCGACTTTCTTGTAGATGCTCCTGCAGTGTTAACGAGTGCGCTTGCGAAAAATGGCGTTAAGTACGAGTTTAAGGTTTACGGCACCAAGGAAAGTCCGCTTTTTCATGTCTTCCACTGTGATATCAAAACAGAAGCCGCCAGACACGCAAATGATGACGAGTGCGGTTTCTTCCGTAAGCTAATGTGAGGGGAACAGGCATAGACTATTATCGACACGGTATATCCTTTACCCAAGAACCTTATAACGCTATCAAAAATGCTGTTACTATAAAGTGACTTACCAAAATTGATTCAATTTGATAAACGCAAAAACGGATAACCGTCCTTATCGGAGGTTATCCGTTTTTATTATGAGAGTTCGGGATAGCAGAAAGTGTTGTCGTTGTATCAGCCTCTTTACAATTCATGTCATCTGTGTTATAATATAGCAATAGAGATATCTAGGAGGCGATAACATGGGCATCTATCTGAATCCCGATAACATTGATTTTCAGGAGGCATTAAACTCCCAGATATATGTTGACAAATCGGAAATGATCGCACAGATCAATAAGATGGTAGATACTCAGGATTGCTATATATGTGTTACTCGACCTCGTCGCTTTGGAAAATCGATGGCTGCTAATATGCTGACCGCTTATTACAGCAGGGGCTGTGATTCACGAGAGATGTTTGCTCCGCTTAAAATATCATCAGATGACAGCTTTGAAAAGCATCTGAACAAGTACAATGTTATTCATATCAATAT
>NZ_CACWPP010000213.1 GCF_902762735.1 uncultured Ruminococcus sp. | reverse complement strand
CCCCGATGCGAGAGGCTCTGCCCCTCGCGCTCCCCGCAAGCCTGCTGGCGCGAGGCTTGACCGCGCGCTTTGACTCGGCTCTGCTTTGTGTGCTTACTTGGTTTTGTTGGCGGCACGGCATTCTCCAATGCATGCCAATAATTATGAATTATGCATTATGCATTATGAATTAGATCATCAACTATCGCACTGGCGATCACCAGTCCCGCCGCTGATGGCACAAAGGATAATGAACCCGGTACTGCACGTCTGCCTATCGTAGGTTCTTCGGTACTCCCCTGCGGTTTTATCGGAGGTTCTTCCGAATAGACTACTTTAAGTTTCTTAACGCCGCGCTTTTTAAGTTCATACCGCATGACTTTCGCCAGCGGACAACCCTTAGTCTTATAGATGTCTGCAACTTTAAAGCCCGCAGGGTCTAACTTATTGCCCGCCCCCATCGCTGAGATGACAGGTGTGCCCGCCGTCTGTGAACGCATGATTATTTCTATTTTGCCTGTCACGGTATCAATGGCATCCACCACATAGTCATACTCGCCAAAGTCGAACAAGTCTGCGGTATCGGGCATAAAAAAGCAGTTATGCACATTGACTTTTATTGCAGGGTCAATATCATGCACTCTTTCAGCGGCGACTTCTGTTTTCAGCCGCCCAATGGTACTGTGCAGTGCGATTATCTGGCGGTTCAGGTTAGTCAGGCTGACCGTATCGTTATCTACGAGATCAAGTTCGCCCACGCCGCATCTTGCCAGCGCTTCTACCACATATCCGCCGACACCGCCCACGCCAAAGACAGCCACGCGGCTGTTTCTGAGTTTTTCCATAGCTTCGCGCCCCAGCAGAAGTTCGGTACGCGCATACTGATTTTCCATATTATGCCTTTCCATCGGTCTTATCTTTTTGGCAGACCGTTTTCTTCTTCATATTCAACTACTTCTTCATCGGTCATACCGAAGTCTTTGCTGAAATCATGTTCAATGAGGTCGCGCTTAGTCTCGATGGGAGTATCGTCCTCAACGCCTTCTGTGGCATCGGGCACGAAAACAGTTCTGACAGTGCTGAGGATTATGCGCAGGTCCTCTCTGATAGACTGGTGTTCGATATACATAAGATCGAGTTTCAGCTTATCGTATGGGGTGGTGTTGTACTTGCCCATTATCTGCGCATAGCCTGTCAGCCCAGCCTTGACTTTCAGCCTGTACTTGAATTCGGGCATAGTGAGCTCGTATTTCTCGGCAAGTTCGGGTCTTTCGGGGCGAGGGCCTACAAATGACATATCGCCCTTCAGGATATTTATCAGCTGAGGCAATTCATCGAAACGTATTTTTCTGATGACCCTGCCCACGGGCGTGATGCGTTTATCGTTCTCGGAGGCAAGTCTTGCGCCGCTTTTTTCGGCATCTGTGACCATGCTGCGGAACTTCAGCACTTTGAATTTACGTCCGCCTGTTGTCAGCCTTACCTGCGAATATAGTACAGGTCCTCTGTCATAGAGTTTGATGATGATGGCAGTCAGCAGCATGAAGGGCATAGCTGCCACCAGCATAACGCCTGCCAGCAGAATATCGAAGAAGCGCTTCATCATGCGCTGCTCGAATTTCAGACCGTCATTTCTTGACAGCAGCAGCGGTGTATCGAAGAGGTGGAAATCGTCCGCACCGCGAATGATAATATCGGATAGTTTTGGGTTGATATAAGTTCTTATAGAATGTTCAAAGCAGAATTTCACCAGTTTGCTTCTGAGGTCTCCGGGAATATCGGTGATGATAACACCCTCGTATCTGAGAATGCGGCGTTCTATCTCTTCCAGGCTCTCCTCACAGCTGACAGCGGCGCAGATATTATATTTATCGGTACGCTGAGCCATTTTATTGACGAGGTATTTCGCATTGGAGTTGCCGTAGACTATCAGCAGTTTGCGCGGCGGGTACATTTTGGTATATATGAGTGTGAAAGCGTAGCTCCAGGGCAAAGCAAAGACCAGCTGTATACCCGCAAGCACGAACATTGGTCCAAGGTCCATACGGTTTCGTCCGATGAGAGCTATCAGCACCATCTCAGCGGCATTAGTGCCTATGATCCCCAGCACCTGCGAGCCGAAAAGTCCCATAAACTTAGAGTAGCCCAGTCTGAACCCGTTGAACAGGCTGGTGACGGTGGTATACAGTATGCCGTATATCCCCACCATCAGCAGGTTGCCGTAATGCCAGAACGGGTCAAGCATAGTGTTGTTATAGTAGTTATACCAAACATGTGAAAAGCCCATCATAAAGAAAAATATAATGATAACTGCTGCAACAAAATTGAGCAGTCTTTTATACTGCTCACGATTTTTAGTAATTATTGACAATAAGATAACACCCTTTACGGTTTGATTTTAAAGCTCTTGTGAATTTACATTATACCATACTTTCCGTGATTATTCAAGTATCTGCCCTTTTTTTCAGACTTTTTTCACAGTTTTGGGGACAACTTAATTTGTGAGTTACAGCGCTCTGCAAAAAACGCCCGCGTTATTCGTATTCGGGCGGGCGTTTTCTGCTTTATCTTGTTTTTGCGGTACTTTATCACAAGGGAGTGCGGAGGCAGTTGTCGGGAGCAAGCTCCCGACATTCGATAGGCTTTGTGTGCATCTTATCTGCTTTGCGCACTTGCTGCTTCGGGCTGGTGGTTCTCTTTTTATGGGGGTGTTCCCCTCCCTCCCACCCGCGTATTATTGTGCCTTGAATATTGACACTCTATCGCGTGGGGGTGCGCCACGACCGCCGAAGGCGCTTCGCTGTTCGGCTAGAGGACGCGGGCAATTCGCGCCCGCACACAGGGAGCGGTGTTCGCCTGAATTGTTTACGCTCTTTTCTTGGCGAATTGCCCGCTCCATACGTGTAGGGCGGGGGCTTGCTCCCGCCGTTGTTTACCACTGAACCGGTGTCGTTTCGCCGCTTTTTGTCTTGCTTTGGTCGATGGTTTTGACCTCTTTCCGTCGGTACTTTGTTCGCCCAACTTGTTTTGTTTGTCGCGTTTGGACTGCTTCCCCGATGCGAGAGGCTCTGCCCCTCGCGCTCCCCGCAAGCCTGCTGGCGCGAGG
>NZ_CACWPP010000212.1 GCF_902762735.1 uncultured Ruminococcus sp. | reverse complement strand
GTAAACTGGTACGGCGCAGTTATTGCGCAGTCTGGGCGGCAGTTTGATGAAATGTCCTCCTATATATCAACCGAGAAATTTGGAGATTTACACCTGATTATTGCAAAAGTTTACACTTCGTTCATGATAGTTCTCCCTATCGCATAAATTCAACAGCAGATTTTTATGCAGAATATAAACAGGTCGGGCTGTCCTCGGTAATATCCTATCGGCAATAATCGTCAAGAGTAAGTCGGGTGAAATGGTGATATGCTCGGTCGGTATTTTGAAATTCCCCATAACAATTTGTCGAACGCAAAACTTATCTGACACGCCAAAGTTCATGCGCACTGCCAATAGACAAAGTACGGTATTGCGCGCTATAATATTATCATCAGGTGTTATCCTGAAATCCAAACATAGACAGGTGGTGAAATGAATGCGTGGTAATCTGAACGACAACCAGGCTAAGATCGACAACGCCGACAAGGCAGTGAGAGCTGCCCTTGAACGAAAGCGTAAGATCATCATGCAGAGCAAGCAGATCGCTTACGATATGCTCTCTGAGCTTTACGGTAAGGACGGGCAGGAGCTTGTTGACGCTGTTACTGCGGAGCATACGCTCATCGGTAAGCTGACCGCAAGTGGTATGACCTATGAGCAGATCAGTGAACTGGCTGACGATAGTTCTGCTAATGCTGACAACAAGTCGGACGATAACTCAGACGATGATGTTGCTAACGGACAGACTTCGTTCTTTGATGAGAAGCCTAACCCTTATGCGCTTAAGATATAGACCGACAACAAAACGTTAGCTGTGTATTGGACGGCACTTGCCGTTCCGCACAGTTATATCACACACAACGAAAAGAGGGGCAGATAGAGAAAGCAATTCCCTCGCTCTAAAGCATAGAGATAGAGAAGCTAAAGGAGTAACAAGCTATGAAAAACAGAACAATGCAGGAGATGAACGAGCAGTATAAGGACTGTCCCGTTCAGGTCAACACCTATGAGGTGGACGGACGCACATACATTGTGCATAGTCACTTCATTGGTGAGCGTGACATCAATGATGTGATGTTTCAGTATGCGGAGAATAAGGCGATGAGCGAAATGCTCGGTCTTGTTCCGAAGGCTGTTACAGCGTAAAATTTTTTCCCAAAACCTATTGCCTTATTCCATAAGGTGCGCTATAATAGACTTATGGAATAAGGTCGCTTTGGGAGGAAAGGAGTTATTGATGTTACCAAAGCAGACCGAATACAAAGTTGGGATGTATATGCGCCTTTCAAAAGATGATGAAAGAAGCGGCGAATCCCTTTCGATAGAAAACCAGAGAAAGATACTCACGGAGTACATTACACAGCAGGGCTGGACGCTCTATGATGAGTATGTGGACGACGGTATCAGCGGCACTACGTTCGACAGACCGGGTGTACAGCGTTTGCTTGACGATGCAAAGACAGGCAGAATCAATCTGATACTCTGTAAGGATTTAAGCAGATTTGGTCGTAACTATATCCAAGTAGGACAGTACACAGATTACATATTCCCAATGTATAACATTCGCTTCATCGCTCTCACTGACAACGTGGATACGGCAAATTCTGCAAGTTCGGGAATGGACATGATGCCGATAATGAACGTTTTTAACGAGTGGCACAGTGCCAACACTTCCAAGAAGATCAGGGCTGTTGTTGAGTCTGGAGCAAAGTCAGGCAAGTATAGGACGACATTTGCGTCCTACGGGTATTTCAAGGGTGATGATGAAAAGCGTACACCTGTGATCGATCCTGTTGCCGCTGCTGTTGTACGCCGTATCTTTGAAATGAGGGCGGCAGGCTACAACATGAAGCGTATCGCCCAGGTGCTGAATGATGAGGGTATCCTCACTCCCGATGATTATAGGTACAGCTTGCTGAACAAAGAAACGCCACATTACAGTCTTCACCTGTGGAGCGTGGAAACGATAAAGCGATTGCTCCGTAATCAAATTTATATTGGCAACCTTGCCCAGCTCCGCACGACTACGGTTAGCTACAAAAATCACAAAGTTATCCGCAAGGAAGAAGATGAATGGGTGGTCGTTGAAAACAACCACGAGCCTATTATCAGCAGAGAATTGTGGGATAAAGTGCGTGAGATCGAAGCGTCTGTAAGTACGGGTAAGATGACAAAGCAAGGCATAACACTTCCGCTGACAGGTCTGTGTTATTGTGCGGACTGTGGTTCAAAGTTCAAGCAGGCTGGTTCTGCCAAGCGTAAAAGCACCGTTACGGGTTATTCCTGCGGACAGTATGCGAGATTTGGCAAGAAATACTGCTCCTCTCATTTCATAACAGCACACGCACTTCAGGATATTGTTCTTGCCGACATCAAACGCCAGATCGACTTTGTGATGAACGATGATAAGGCAAGAGAAAAGTATCTTGCAAGAAAGCAAGGGCTTTATGCAGAACAGCACAGCGGTGACAAGAAAAAGCTCCGTGACATCAACAAACGTATCGCAGAGCTTGACAGGCTGATCGCAAGTGTGTATGAGGACAAGGTTACAGGTAAGATGCCCGAAGATATGGCATTCACATTGCTCGACAAGTATCAGACCGAAAATAAGTCTTTGCAGTCTGAGAGCGATGAAATGCAGAAGCACACTGATATGGCAAAGCAGGATGAAGCCGATGTGGACGAATATATCCGCCGTTTGAAAAGCTATGCAGGTGCTGAGGAGCTTACAAGACAGATGGCGCTTGATCTGATCGAGTATATAACGATAGATGAAAATCCGAGAAAGAAAGCTATCCCTCGTGATATTCACATCTACTACAAGCTGATCGACAAGCCCCTGAAAAACAAAAATAATGCCCTCGCTGAACAAGCAGGGGCAATCAAAAAATGACCGATTGATACTCAAAAGCTATTTTGTTGGATTGAAGATAAAAAACTACCCATAGTTCACGCTTACATTAGTGATACTTGCAGGCAGTTCAACAGAAGTTATGCCCGTACCCGCAAAAGCAGAATCGCCTATGCTGTATTCTTCCATCGCATCGGGGCTTTCGGGTATGACAACTTCCTTGACACTGCTTGCATTAAGGCAAACATACGCAGGAATGGAAGTTATGCCCTCTTCAAAAATGACTTTCTCCACACTGCTTCCCTCGAGACAGCCTGTCCAATTCCTGCCTGTCGTC
>NZ_CACWPP010000211.1 GCF_902762735.1 uncultured Ruminococcus sp. | reverse complement strand
GTTTCTTCGCCTTCTGCTCATAATTAAAACCTCCGAAGTAGTGTCTCTTCTATTATACACTACTTCAGAGGTTTACACAAATTTTAGGATAGACTCCTTATTGAAAAAAACACTCACTTTTTCGCTGATGAGCACATCAGCTTTAATGGCTATATTTTTTCTAAAGTGCAGCGGATATCCTCATTTATAATAATACTCTGTTCCGCTATCTCATCAGGTACATAGGCTTCACCGAAATTCAGGCAGGCATAGACTGCTTTCGGGTTTGCGTAAGTCATCTTCCAGAACGGATACTTTATGATGACAGGCGTGTTCATACCCACACCAAGCTCTAAGAACAGGATATGCAGTCCCTCATGGCGGCGCAGGAACTCGTCATAACGTTCCGCTGCTCTGTGCCAGCCTTCGTCCTCAACGAAGGTATCATCGGCACGGAGATTCATGCTCATTGGCTTTCCACAGACTGGACACTTCGGTACAAGTTCGGAGGGTACACGCATATTTTTTTGCTGCTCAAACATCGCCCTGACGGTTTCCTCGTTGTCATAGGTCTTTTGGTGGCAAGGCTCACTGCACTGCCAAAGCCCATAATCACCCTGAGTGTAAAACAGGCGGTGCTTGTCAAAGCCTGCCTTCTGGAACTGGTGGTCAACATTGGTGGTGAGAACGAAATAGTCCTTGTCCTTTACAAGCTCAAACAGGCGCTTGTATGTGCCGTTGTCCACGTCCATGTAGCGGTTGATGTGGATGTACCGTGACCAGTACGCCCACTGTTCTTCCGGTGTCGGGAACGGATAAAAACCGCCCGAATACATATCCCGAAAGCCGTATTTCTCCACGAAATCCCCGAAGTATTTCTGCAAACGCTCTCCCGAATAGGTAAAGCCTGCGGCGGTTGAAAGACCTGCGCCCGCACCGATGACGATCGCATCAGCGGTCTGTATTTCTTTTTTCAGACGGTCAATTTCCGCCGAGTAATCTCTTGTATATTTCATGATCGTCCTCCTTGAAAACGTTGAAGATAACCTGTATATCGTGGTTCTTGCGGAACTCCCTGACGGTGCGGACTGCAATTTCCGCCGCCTTATCCTGCGGAAAGCCGAACACACCTGTTGAAATACAGCAAAACGCTATCGACTTCACATTGTTTTGCACAGCTATATCAAGACAGCTCCGGTAGGAGCTTTCCAGCAGCCGGCAATGTTCCTCAGTGAGCCGTCCTTGAACTATGGGACCAACGGTGTGTATAACATAATCGCATGGCAGATTGTAGGCAGGCGTGATCTTCGCCTTGCCTGTGGGTTCGACCTGACCTTGCACCTCCATTATCTGACCGCATTTATACCGCAGACGCACCCCTGCAAAGGTGTGTATACAGTTGTCGATACAGCTATGGCAGGGCTGATAGCAGCCAGTCATTCCCGAATTTGCGGCATTGACGACAGCGCCGCATCGGAGCGTGGTGATGTCGCCTTTCCAGAGGTAAATGCCGTCCTCAATGGGTGTTAGGTCTGCAATATCCGTGATGCCCTTGCTCTCGGTCAGCGCTGTGAGATATTCGTCCTCGGCTTGCAGAAAGTCATCACTTGCCTTTATCGCAGGGCGGATATTCACAAGGCTTCTGTAAAGGCGGAATTTATCCGCATCATTGTCGGGGATCTCTATTCCGGCAGCGTCGTTTCTCTCGGAAAGCAGATAGCTTATAAGGAAATCAATTTTGTTCATACCAGCACCTCACTTTGGAATTGACTTTTTTTGAACGAAGACGTATAATTATGAAGTAATAGCAATTGGGCGGCTTGCTCGTGTAAATAGGATTTTATAGGAGGTTTAGAATGATTGGTGATATTGTTACAGTTACAGTTGACAGACCGCTTGGAAGTTACCATCCGAAATACAAAGATATGTATTATCCGATAAACTACGGATATATTGAGGGTATAATTGCTCCTGACGGCGAGGAACAGGATGCATACATTTTAGGCGTTGATAAGCCAGTAGAAAGGTTTACAGGTAAGACAATTGCGATCGTTCACCGATATGACGATGCGGAAGAAAAGTGGGTCGTTTGTCCCGAAGATGTTTCATATACAAAAGAAGAAATCATGGAATTGATCCGTTTTCAGGAACAGTATTTTCAATCGGAAATTATTATGTGAATCCCGATCTGTAACAGCCGCCAAACCGATTTGTGAAAAGAGTGTGCCGATGGTTTTCAGCACACTCTCTTTTTATTCTTGTTCGATGATTTTTCGTGTGTCCGCAACTACTTCCGCAAGCGTAGTGCTTTTCAGCTCGTTTTCAAGAGCCGACTGTGCCGCTTCAAGCCTGCCGTCCATAGCCTTGTGGATATTGCGCCCCACAGGACAATCCGCATTGGGATTTTCATGGAAGTGGAACAGCCCCTCATCATCTATGCAGTCAACCGCCTTGTAAATATCGTACAGCGTTATTTCGTCAAGAGCTTTTGCAAGGTGTGCGCCGCCGCTGCCCTGACGAGTTTCCACTATCCCTGCATTGCGAAGCTGTCCGAGAACATTGCGGACTATCACCGCATTTACCCCGGTACTGCCCGACAGGAAGTCGCTGGTCACTCTCATCTGTCCGTCAAATATGTCGATACAGGTGAGAATATGCACTGCCACTGTGAATTTACTTGTGATCTGCATAGATGTTCATCTCTTTCTTACTCTCTTACCACGCTGATACGCTGACCGATGTGATCGCCTTTTTCGATCTCGTCAACCATAGCAATAGCATAATCTGCATAGCTAATAATACTCTCGCCATTAGAGTTTAGCGTCAGCTCCTCGCCTGCGAGAATGTACTTGCCGCTGCGCTCACCGTCTGCCTGAAAATCTCCGGCAGGGCTGATGTATGTCCATTTTACGTCATTTCTCTGACGTAGTTCTCCCAGAGCCTTTGCCATAGCAGAAGCCAGCGGCTTGAAAACTTCGGGAAAATCAGCACCGTCAGAAACACAGGCGGTATGCTCTGCGTTCACATACAGACTGCCTGCACCGCCGACAACGAGAAGTCTTGTGTCAGTTCCTGAAAGAACATCGCACAGGTGAGCAAGTGACGTGGAGTGCTGAGGAAGTGTTTCGGGGGTCCATGCGCCGAAAGCGTCTACGACAGCGTCGAAACCCGTGAGGTCTGCTGCGGTCAGATTGAACAGGTCTTTCACGATCACGTTCTGAGCAGCGGACTTGTTGTCGCCCCTGACAACTGCGGTAACGTCGAATCCTCTGTCAACAGCCTCTTTCACGAT
>NZ_CACWPP010000210.1 GCF_902762735.1 uncultured Ruminococcus sp. | reverse complement strand
CGGCGACTTGAATGTTACACTCTCCGGTGCCAATGCTACCGGTTTCACTCTGTCAAAAACCACTATCAACAGTATCACTGACACGGACAGCACCGATACCTTTACCGTCAAGCCAAACACCGGTCTTGACGCAGGCACATACACCGCCACCGTCACCGTCACCGGTATGAATATCGTTTCCCGGTCCTTTGATGTGAGCTTTACTGTCAGCTCCGCTGCCACCTACACCGTTAAGTTTAACGCAAACGGCGGAAGCGGTACAATGGCTGATATGACGGTGAATGTAGGCGCTCATACTGCGCTTGCCGAGAATTCATTTACACGCGCAGGATATGAATTCATCGGCTGGAATGACCAATCGGACGGCAGCGGTACAAATTATGCAGATAAAGATTCTGTACCTACGGCAAACGCAGGCGAAAGCATTACCCTTTATGCAAAATGGGTTCACGGCAAGGTTTCTGATGATGCGGCACACGTTAGCGGAATTGAAGCCGATGGTTTGAATGAGGTTGCAAAAGAAGAAAAGACGGATATTACTCTTGTTGTTCAGGATGAAGCGGAAACAAAGGACGACGCCGAGCAGGGTGCAATCAAGGCAAGTGCCGGTGCACCGAAAAAATTCGGCTTCTATGATATCAGACTTGAAAAATCCACAGGCGGTACAGTTGAGAACAGTTCAAGCGTTATTGAAATAAAACTGCCTTATGACTTTACAAAAAAGATCATATCTGAAAGTATCGCCGACAATAATGAGCTAATGAAGATGACTCGTGATTGTATGTATAAGATGATAAAATGTGCGGAAAAATACATATCAGAATTCAGAGAATACATTAATCGGACAATCTCTGAGCAGGAATTAGTCTCTAATACACGTATGGTAGCATCTGAAATAAGGAAACTATTTTTTCAGCAATCTGATTTTTCAATAGCATCAAATGATTTACATGAATGGCAAAATGCATTTGCTAATCTTGCAGCAGTGATAGATGATTTTGTATTATGCTATGATTCAAATAGTATGAACAATAGAGATTCTAAAAATAGAATGCAATTATTTGAGCTTACAATAGATCGGTATAATAAGTCATTGGAAATAGTAAAACAAATTGATTCCGAATTAGCAATACGACTCAATAAAACGGGGGATTAAGATGAATTATTCGCATCAACTTAATTGGATACCATGTGAAGAGTCTCTACCCGAAGGCAACGATAATGAGATTCCTTGCTTAGTTACTTGCAGAGAATGGGATATTTTTAATGGCTGCTGGGGAAAGAGGGAAATAAGAATAATCTCCTTTATCAAAAAGAACAAAACATGGAACACTAAATCAGATGTAATCATTGATGCTTGGATGTATCTTCCGAGTCCGTATAGTGAATAAAAGCAAGGGCATTGCCACTCACAATTGGCAATGCCCTTAAATATTTTTATTCATCTTCGTCTGAACATTCATCGAGTCCATGCAGGAGTTGAATGTATACGCACTCCACACGTTCATGCTCCTCGCCGTCCGTAGACATCATCATTTCGAGAAAATACGCTTTTGCTTCTTCGTAGTCCATCCAGACCTCACGTTTGCCGTTGCAGATAGTCGTGACCTTGCGTGATCTCGGCATTGCCAATTCGGGTGTTTTCAACATAGCTGTTACCTCCAAAAGTTTTATCGTAAATCCATTATATACGATATAACTCCAATAGTCCAGCGTATCAGGATAATTGTAATAATTCTTGTGCAGGGCGCAGCAATAATACAAAATCCTCGGTGCAATGCGCTATATTATTCCAGATCATTCCGCTTTCGTTTCTGCTCTCCTCGGCTCTGCTCCTGCCGCAGATACTCCTCGATCATCCGCTGTGCATCGGCAAGTTCACGGGCTTTCTTGTCCGCCTGATTATACTCTGTATTCATTGCCGACAGCTTCTTACGGAGCGCCGTGATACTCTTTTCCAGATTTTCCACGGTCGGGATATGTCCTGACGGGTAAAGTTCAAAAACCTGTGTACGCACTTTCCCATACTCAGCAAGCTCGACACTATACTCCTTGCGATACTTCTTCTCGGCTCGACCGCTGAGAGCTTTCAGCTCTTCGCCGTAGTGCTTCACCTCACGATATTTCTTCAGGACTTTCAGCTTGACTTCCAGATCTTCGATCTCTGTTTTCAAGTTGTTCAGCTCGGACACCAAGCGACGGCTGTGAGCATAAGCGGAGATCGCTGCATTGCGAATTTCCTCCGGCTCAACTCCGTATTCTGCGATGATGTTCTTGGCGATGCTTGCGACTTTCATATTGCCACGGTCGATAGCATCACGGACAAACTTGTTCTCCTCAGCTTTTGGAGTGATTTGTCTGACTTTGATTCTCGGAACATATATCATACCGCCCATATACTGTGCAATACGCCCTTTGATCTGCTCGGTTTCATAATACCAGCCCAGCGTCCGGCTACGGGTTAACTTAGCTCTCGGATTACGTTCACGCTGTTCGGTAAGCATAAATTTCAGGTCGATCTTATGGTCGGGATTGTATTCGTAGAGTATGCCGAAATCTGCGCACTTGGCAAGGAAGTCCTCAAAGTTTTCGCTGACCTTGATAGCCTTATCTATTGCATATTTCAGCTTTGCTTTCCACGATAATCCCTGACGGCTCATATCCCATTCCCAACGGCTCTTTCCTTTGCCCATTTCGGGGTGCTGAATAACATTCAGATGATGCCGTTTGCACACTTCGTCAGACGTGTCACGGAGCTTCTTCCACATACGCTCACTTACCTTGCCCTGATTGTTCAGCGTCTGGAAAGTATAGCCGTTTAGAAGGTTCGTGTTATTGAACACACAATGCAGGTGCGTGTGCTGTTTATCAACGTGGACTGTCAGCAGAAACTGGTACTGATCGTCCAGAAATTTCGTGCAGATCTCATTGCCGACTTCGAGCGCACGTTCGGGAGTGATCTCACCGGGCTTAAAGCTGACAATAAAGTGCTGTGCGAGGACGGTGCTTCTGCGTGATCTGATCTCAGCAAAATCCCTTGCGGCTCTGCTCGGCTTTTCGCTGCACCCGAAGGCATAGACGAGCCTGCCGTTGTCGGTCTTTTCTGGATTGGCGATGTAGGCGAGAGAGCCTTCAACATCTTCGTGTATCGGAAATATTTTTGTTGTCGCCATAGGTAGCGTTCCTCCAATCTTTTTCAGCAAATAATTCATCAGAATTTTTGCTGAATCTTTCTCTTTTTCTTTGCGGGGTTGTAGGGGCAGCCAGCCCTCTGCCAAGCGGTGTATAAAAGCATTCAAATTTGAAATTTGTA
>NZ_CACWPP010000209.1 GCF_902762735.1 uncultured Ruminococcus sp. | reverse complement strand
TCTTTTCTCCCTCCTGCATGATCTGAAAAAAATCCCTGTTCTGAAACGGAGTTCAGAACAGGGATTTTCATTTCGGAATCACTCCCGTTCACGCATCGCACTCGTATGTATTTTTCCTTCTGTCAGACAGCGACACGCACACAGTCTTGCTCTATTATTTTACCATATCGGGCTTGTAACATTGATTGGGTTCGGAATAAAGCGGCATAATGTTCGGAATGTTTGCAGTAAAAGCGATTCTAATTGTAAACTTTCTGTGAACATTTGCGGATTTCTTTCCCGTTTTTTCAAATTCGTCGGTAGATAAGTGAGGGGGTATTGCAGCCGAAGTCGCTCACGCTCCAATTCCTCTAACGGAGAGAGGAAACTTCCGAGAGCCGCAGGCTCAAATTGAAGTCACGCACAGAGGGCGTGACTCAAACCCAGCAAGCACGGTAACTATCCCAAATGGATAAAAATGATTTTTAATGTATGCCCTGACATTACGTCAGGGCAAGTCTGTTTTTGTTGATAAGTGGTTTGTCTATCAGCTTGTAATAAACGTGTATCACACGAGGTCGGTCTTTGTGACCTTTGTTGTTCTCATCGACTGTTGCGTACTCGATCAGGTCAAGGCACATCTCACGGGTAAGCTCTGTCGCTCCTGCATAGCGTTTCAGGCGGCTGATAAACTCCGCAACATCTTCCTCGTCATGCCTTTCGGATTCGCAACGTACAGTCATTTCATCATACTCAGCTTTCAGCGTTTTCTTTTCCGCATGATACTTGTCAAGCATATCAAACGCCATATCCGGCTCGATCCTGCCTGCAACCTTATCTTCATACACGCTCTTTATGAGCTTGTCAAGCTCCGCAAGACGGCTGCCGACTTTCTTCATTCGCTTGGTATCGGAAATGTTCTGAACGTCAATAAACGCTCTCTTGCGTTTGAGAAATTCTGCTGTTGCAGCCTTTTCGTCTTTAGCAAGCTCACACATCTCCTGTATATCCGCAAGAATAATACCCTCTATAAGCTCCCGATTGATGTAATGAGTTGAGCAGTAGTTTTTACCGAAGCGGTTGTGGTAACCGCAGATATATCCGCCGCCACCTGTGCTTGCTTTCCGCATTTT
Source organism: uncultured Ruminococcus sp. (assembly GCF_902762735.1). Lineage (GTDB taxonomy): Bacteria > Bacillota > Clostridia > Oscillospirales > Ruminococcaceae > Hominimerdicola. The sequence continues at coordinate 2,203 of NZ_CACWPP010000209.1, read as the reverse complement.
CCAGCCGCAGCCGTCACAGAAAAGCAATCCTGACAGAGGACTAAGTTCTCCCTTTTTGTCACGCTTTCCTCTGCTGACAGACTTTTCGATTTCACGAACCTTATCCCAAAGCTCCTTTGAAATGATCGCTTCATGGTTGTTCTCAATGACAGCCCATTCCGATTCATCACGGTCAATACGTTGATGATTTTTGTAGCTCACCGTTGTTGTGCGGAGCTGAGCGAGCGTCCCGATATATATCGGGTTTTTCAGGATATTTTCGAGATTTCTGCCGCTCCACAGATGCGAGTGGTTGTAGGGATTAGGCTTGCCGATACGCTTGTAATAATAGTCAAACGGTGTCAGCACACCTTCCTCATTCAAGACCGTTGCGATCTGCAAAGGCTTCATGCCGCTTGCGTACATCTCAAAGATGCGGCGGACGATTCCTGCGGCATAAGGGTCAATGACCGGAGTACGCATTTCATCATCGCTCTTAACATAACCGTATGGGCAATAGGGAGTCATCATCTTGCCTGCCTTTGCATTAGCGGCGATAACAGCACGCACCTTCTTTGAAGTGTTGGCGGCGTGCCACTCGTTGAATACATTTCGGATAGGCATCATATCCATATCAGCACTGTCAGAATTGAGTGTATCAATGCCGTCATTCAGAGCGATAAAACGGATATTGTACATCGGAAAAATATAGTCCGTGTACTGACCTACCTGAATGTAATTGCGTCCGAAACGGGACAGGTCTTTGCAGATTATAAGATTGATCCTGCCGTTCTTGGCATCGTCAAGCAATCTCTGGACACCCGGTCTGTCAAAGGACGTTCCACTAATTCCGTCATCGACGTACTCATCGTAGATCGTCCAACCCTGTTCACGGACATAGTTTGTGAGAATTCTTCTCTGGTTTTCTATGGAAAGGGATTCGCCTGCACGTTCATCATCTTTTGAGAGTCTCAGGTATATCCCCACGATATAATCAGTCTGCTTTGCTAACATTACTACTCCTTTCTTCCAAAGCAGCCTAATTCAACATTGCTATAAGTATAGCGCACAATGCCGAAAAAAGCAAGTACCTTTCGGAAATATTTTCAGGACGTCTGAGGTCTGCGGTGCAGAGCCATTACTTCGGAAAACGCTCTTTCAAAAGCGTTGCGGTAAAGCACTTCATTGAGGTCTTTATCTCCGCAGTAGTGACGCACAACGACACACCTCTGTTTACCGATCAGGTACTCGTGCGTTTCGGTCTTGCAGTCCCTGAACTTCTCGTTCAGTTCAAAAGCCAGTCCTGCCTTTTCTTTCTCTACGGCAGTATCATTTTTATTCATAGCTGTTTCTCCTTAGCTTCTCTTTATCTATGCTTTTAGAGCGAGGGGATTGCTTTCTCTATCTGCCCCTCTTTGTATTGTGTGATTATAGCTGTGCGGAACGGCAAATGCCGTCCCGTTTACAGCTATCGTTTTGTTGTCGGAATATATGTTACTCCGAATAGGAATTATTTCTTTAAGTAAAGCTCATCTGCTTGCCGTACTTGTCAGCAGAGCCATCGTCAGCCAGCTCGCCGATCTGCTCATAGGTCATTCCGCTTGCGGTCAGCTTGCCGATGAGCGTATGCTCCGCAGTCACAGCATCAACAAGCTCCTGCCCGTCCAAGCCATAAAGCTCAGAAAGCATATCATAAGCTATCTGCTTGCTCTGCATGATGATCTTACGCTTGCGTTCAAGGGCAGCTCTCACAGCCTTGTCAGCGTTGTCGATCTTAGCCTGGTTGTCGTTCAGATTTCCACGCATTCATCTCACCACCTGTCTATGTTTGGATTTCAGGACAACACCTGATGATAATATTATAGCGCGCAATACCGTACTTTGTCTATTGGCAGTGCGCATGAACTTTGGTGTGTCAGATAAGTTTTGCGTTCGACAAATTGTTATGGGGAATTACAAAATCCCGACCGAGCATATCACCATTTCACCCGAATTACCCTTGACGATTATTGCCGATAGGATATAACCGAGGACAGCCCAATCTGTTTGTATTCTGCATAAAAATCTGCTGTTGAATTTATGCGATAGGGAGAACCGTCATGAACAAAGTGTAAATTTTTGAGAAAATCAGGTGTAAATCTCCAAATTTCTCGGTTGATATATAGGAGGACATTTCATCAAACTGCCGCCCAGACTGCGCAATAACTGCGCCGTACCAGTTTAC
>NZ_CACWPP010000208.1 GCF_902762735.1 uncultured Ruminococcus sp. | reverse complement strand
CACATGGCAGGAACTTGTGAATTGGGTAAATGAGATAGGCTTCCTACCGCTGTTTGCGAATGATATCACAGGCTTCTCGGCGGAAGAACACGTCTCACCGGATTACTGGTGGACGGGCGACAAAGAGCAGGATCCGTGGGAATGGCGTGAGATCATCGCTGCAAGCCATGAGGTAGCTTACGGTAAGTTCTTCGGCGGCAAGGCTGGATTCATCAGCACGGCATGGCTGCCATACTTTGCAAACTATCGGCGCAACGGATATGATTTTGATTCTCGCTATGAGGACGGACTTGCAACTTATCGTGAGAAGGTCATCATGGATCACTATATCGGTGAAGATGGCAACGGCGAGATTCTATGGAAGAACGACGAGATTTTATCGACCGAGCTGAAGAAGATGGCTGGCTTCGGCAAAGGTGGACTGAAAAACTATCCTGGCATCATCACCGGGCTGCAAATGCAGCTATATCTGGTAATCACAGATTTTCAGCGGCGCAAGAACAAGAAAGGCACTGAGTATGGCATGAGCGTATCTGTGATGTTCCCGCCGGAAACGATTTGGGGGTATGATCTTGTGACGAGTGCCTATAGTGAGGAACCTGCGGAATCATGGCAGCGGATAGTTGACCATGTGAAGAAACTGTATCCAGATAGCACAGAGAGTGCTTTGAACGGATTAATTGGTAAGAAACCTATAGACTGACGGACAATTTCCGTTATAGCGGTTGTGGAGAGATTCCCACAGCCGTTTTTTTGTTTGAAGGTCATTTTCCGTTATCTTGTTTGATTCACGCCGCGCAGAAGAACACAGCAGTTCCAGAAAGTTTCATATTGTCCATAACACCAGATATATGAGGAATATCGCCTCGTATATCTGGTGCTTTTTTATCTTGAAATACAAAGAAATATAGGGTAATATATGATACTATAGCTGCACGGCACACGCTGCTGATCTGACATGAAGGTACCAAAAAGACCTGCTCAGCGTGGCAGGTCGTAGAATTTCATGTTTTACGAAGAATTCCCGCCATCATATTCAATTTTCAAGATGCTTCAATTTTCTCGTCAAATCGCCACTTTCAGCCGATCCATATACTCAGTTTTCTGCTCAAAAGAAGAATGGACATAGCGATTCAGCGTAATCTCCACGCCGCTATGTCCTAATATCTCTGAGAGCGTTTTAATATCAAATCCGAGTTTTACGCAAGAAGTCGCAAACATGTGCCTGAGAGCATGAAAATGCACTGACGGCAGATTTCCGTTTTTTAGTATCGTGGCAAAGCGGTACTGCATGGTGCGCGGCTCTACTGGCTTTTCTGTACCAGACAGCACATATTCTTCTGCCTTCCCCTGAAAACGCTTCAACAAGTCGATGATGCATTCCGGAATCGGGATCGTGCGCTTGGAAGTCTCGCTCTTAGGCTCGGTAAGCACGAGCTTTGTCTTCCTCTTTCCGCCTTTTACCTGAATCCGCTGCAGTGTTTTGTTGACGGTCAAAGTCCGTTTTTCGATGTTGATATCCTTCCACTGAAGCGCACAAAGTTCACCTATGCGGAGACCGGTCATTCTTGCGAGAATGATTCCGCAGGTTGTGAGGGTAGGATTTGCCAAAAGAATCCGCATCAGCTTCTTTTCCTGCTCCGTTGTGAGCAGCAGCACCTCCGTTTTCTCCTTTTTCGGCATCACAAGCCCCTCCATCGGGTTAAAAATGCGGTGGGTACGAGCCGCATACTTGAATACCGATTTCATCAAGACCAAAATGTCCGTAATATAGCGGTTTGAAAGCCCACTGACCTGCTTATCCTTGATGAACTGATAGATAGAATTGTCATTAATCTCCGTAATATTACAGTCTCTATATACAGGAAGTATATGCTTATCTGCTTTCAGCAGATAATTTGCCAGTGTGGACTCCTTCACTCGAATCGAGATGGACTGAAACCACTCCGAAAAAGCTTCGCCGAAGGTAATATCCACGCACGCTGTCGGCATTGCTAAAGCCCTAAAATCCGCCATTTTGACCGCAACCTCGTCTTCGGACTGTCCGAAGAAAGCCTTGTACTGCCGTTTTCCGTTCTGATAAGCCAACGTTATACGCCCTTCATAGCGTCCGTCTTGTCTTTGATAAATATTTCTAATCATCCTGCTATTTCCTCCAAAAACGATAATGTACAGCCGCATTGATTTGATGATATGACGAATTTCTACAAAAAGGAATCAAAAATCATGTCGCTACACTTGACAATCGGTATAAAGTGTGCTAAAATAATTTTTGTGAGTATGTATGTGCGCTTTCATGCCGCTGCCTACTTTCAATTATACACGTTCAGCAAGCAGTGTTGATAGATCCTACTTCATAATTGAATGTGTTTTTTCGTAAAACATGAAATTCTACGGCTCACGCACGCTGAGCCGTTTTTCGTAAAACATGAAATTTGATGGTATCGTAGTCGGGGAGGCGAACAAAGTGGCGATGAATTTATTTGAGCATAACCGATTTGCTTACAGCTCTGTTGCCACAATGCTCGCTGAAACAGGCAAAGCCGCTGTCGTTCACCCGACAGGAACTGGAAAGTCCTTCATCGGGTTTAAGCTGTGTGAGGATCATCCTAATCAAACGGTCTGCTGGCTTTCACCATCTGACTACATCTTCCGGACGCAGCTTGAAAACTTGTTAGATGCTTCTCCGGATACAGTTCTTGACAATGTGAAGTATTTCACTTATGCCCGTTTGATGAATATGACAGATGAGGAGATCGCTGAAATCGCCCCGGACTATATCGTCCTTGATGAGTTTCATCGAGCTGGAGCAGAGTATTGGGGAGCCGGCGTGCAGAAACTTTTATCAGCATATCCGCAAGCTCGTCTCCTTGGCTTATCCGCTACTGCGATTCGTTATCTTGACAATCAACGCAATATGGCGGAAGAACTGTTTGACGGCAATATCGCATCGGAGATGACACTCGGTGAGGCTATTGTTCGTGGAATTCTGAATCCGCCGAAATATGTGCTGTCGATCTTTTCTTATCAGGACTCTCTTGTCAAGTATGAGATGCGGGTGAAAAAAGCACAGAATAAGGCGGTCAAGGATAAAGCGGAGAAATATCTGGAAGCGCTGCGGCGCGCTTTGGATAAGGCGGACGGTCTGGATGTGATCTTTGATAAACACATGACCGAACGCACAGGCAAGTATATCATTTTCTGTGCAAACTACGATGCCATGCTTGATGCAATGGGGAAAGTCGAAGAGTGGTTCAGCAGAATTGATAAATCCCCTCACATCTATTCCGTATATTCCTTAGATAGTTCATCCAATAAATCTTTTGACGATTTCCGGGCTGATAACTCTTCGCATTTGCGTCTCCTGTTCTGCATTGAC
>NZ_CACWPP010000207.1 GCF_902762735.1 uncultured Ruminococcus sp. | reverse complement strand
TATGGCTGCCGATATAGCCTGCTCCGCCAAGTACCAGAATAGCCATAAAATCACTCCTTAGTAATCTCTACACCGCCTACGGGACGGATTTTCATTTTTGTACAAGATTTTTCTCCGAAAATCCTGTTCATTTCATTGATATAGTCATCAACAAGACCAACGGGAACGAATGCCTGAATTGTTCCTGCAAAACCGCCGCCGTGTACTCTTACTGCTCCGCTATTGCCAAGAAATCTTCTGCTGAGCATAACAGCAAGGGTTATTGCCTGATTTTCAGGGTCGGAGCAGGAATAATGATTCTGAAGATACGCTTCTGAAGAACGTCCCGACTGCCTTACAAGCTCAAGGAAGTATTCAAAGTTTCCATCTTTCAAAGCAGAAGCTTCAAATTTTGCACGATTGTTTTCCTCAAAGAAATGCGTTGCTCGGATTATTGCTCTATCGGAACAGGTTTCACGGAGCTTCGGAATTTCATTGTAAAATAAAAGCTCATTCACAAATCTCAGATGGGTCTTGCCGAAATGCTTTGCAATATTCTCCATCTCATTTCTGATTGCGGTATAATCATCAGTAAGGTCAGCGTGACTGCTCTTTGTATCGGTAATGCACAGGCAGTAGCCGTATTCCTCAAAATCACAGCTGAAGCCTTCAACCTTTGGCTGCTCCGTATCTGAAAAGTCGATGAACACCAAGCCTCCCACAGAAGAAACCATCTGATCCATAAGACCGCTGTTCTTGCCGAAATAAACATTTTCGGCAAACTGTCCGATTTTTGCGATTTCAACTGCTCCTGCCTTATTATCGTTATAATAGGTATCTATTATTGTACCAATCAGCGTTTCAAAAGCGGCTGATGAAGAAATTCCGCTTCCGCAGATTACGTCAGAGGTACAATATAAATCAAAACCGCCGATTTTAACACCCATATCCATAAATCTTGTCGCTATACCGCTTACGATTGCGGCTGTGCCTGTATTACCCGATTGAACGGAAATATCGCTCAGATTTACAGTAAAAGGATTATATCCCTCGGATTTAATGCGGATAACTCCGTCATTGTGAAAGGCTACAACGCCGATGGCATCAAGATTTACAGCCGCCGCCAGCACGCAGCCGTGCTGGTGGTCGGTGTGGTTGCCTCCGATTTCAGTTCTGCCGGATGCGGAGAAGATACGGATATCCTTTCTGTCGGGATACAGCTTTGCAAAGCTGCTTACTGCGTCAAGATAGCGCTGTTTCTGATATGTCATAGTGTCATCGCCTGTACCATAAAGCTCTGAAAAGACTTTTGTAAATTCATTGTTTTCAATACTCTGTAAAGTATCGGTAATATTCATAAAATCATCTCCTATGATATCAAAGGGAAGATACGATAAATTCAAGAGACATTGCTTCTTCGCTGTTTATCTTGAATTCCTTGTGTACGGGTGCTCCCCAGCTGTCATCGCCGCCAACGCCCATCTGCTTTGCGGCAATGCGTACCCAAGTGTAAGTTGGGTCAGGTAGCTCGTCACGGTGCATAGCGTTGTCAAGCTCGTATGCGTTATATGGAAGAACACTCATTTCAAAGGGATTTTCTGTTGCTGTGAAATTAAGACCTGCTCCGTTTTCTTCATATACATTTACATATCTCACGCCTGTTCTGTTGCCGCATTCCTGTGGGTTAAGATACTTTGTGAAGTTTTCCAGTGCAGTTAATGTGTATACACCAAGTCTTGCACCGTTGTTTCTGTCGATGTAGTTTTCATCAGGACCCATTCCGTAGAATGTGAACTTGTCATACTGCTTCTTCATTTTGAAATCCATTGCGAATACTGGCATATCGGAAAGTCCCTTTACTCCGTCATACTCAGCCTTTACGCCAAGTCTGCCGTCGAAATATGCGATATATGTAACCTTGTATTCAAATGACGGAACAGTGGGTGCAAGGAACTTGAATGTTACTTCAAGGCTGTCAGCGTTTTCTTTTGTTTCAAAACCGAGAAGCTTTGCACATTTTCCTGCGATCTGCCACTGTGCATTCTCGCAAGGGTAGCCCGCGCCTGTATCGTTATCGGTGTGCGCTCTGAAAAAGCTTACCTTAGGCGCTCTTGTGATGTACTCAACTCCGTTGTAGACCAGCGAGCTTACGCCGCCCTCACGCTTGTCGAACTGCATCGAGAAGCCCTCGCCGTTTACTCCGATACAGAAATCGCCGTACACTATCTCTGCCTTATGAGCAGTCATCGGGGCTGTGATCTCGGGAGTTTTTACGATCTGCTGTGCAAAGGATATCTCGTGTCCCTTTTCTGCCCAGATCGTGTCCTCTGCAAGAACTGCGTTGGCTGTCAGAACATATTCGCCGCCGTTTTCGGGAACTTCAAGACCGATTTTCACGCTGCCTTTTTCACCTGCGGAAATGTTCAGGCGGTGCTCCTCTGCACTGAGGATGTCGCCCTCCTTTTCAAGAGTTACCTTGAAGATATATCCGCTTGTATCAGTGAAAAGGTTTCTGTTTTCTACGGTCAGCACACCGTTCTCAAGACTCATTCTGATGTTGGAGTAGAGCCGCTTCGCTTCGCTTACCTTTGGAGAATATGTGCGGTCAGCGTAAACAATACCGTTTGTGCAGAAGCCGTAATCGCTTGCTCTGTCATCAAAATCTCCGCCGTAAACAACCACTCCGTCCTTGTAAAGTGACTGGTCGATGTAGTCCCAGATAAAGCCGCCCTGATATGCTTCATATTTATCTTCAAGGTCGGTGTAAAGCTTCATACCGCCGAGGGAGTTGCCCATAGCGTGCATATACTCACAGCTGATATACGGTCTGCCGTTATTCTGTTTCAGGTATTCTTCCACTTCCTGCGGTTTTGCGTACATACGGCTTTCCATATCCGTGATGAAATCATACTGATTGTCCGGAACTCTTGTAACACCCTCATAGTGCACCAGTCTTGTCGGGTCTACGCTTCTGAAATATTCCGACATTGCAGCAATATCTTCTCCGCAGTAGGATTCGTTTCCGCAAGACCAGATGAGAACGCTTGCGTGATTCTTGTCCCGTTCGTACATCGATTTCGCTCTGTCCAGCACAGCTTCTTTCCATTCCGGAAGTGAACCCGGTACATTCCAAGACGGATCTGTTGCACCAAGCTTCTGCCATGTACCGTGTGTTTCCAGATTGGTTTCATCAATCAGATAAATGCCATATGCATCACAAAGCTGATACCAAAGAGAATTGTTCGGATAATGACAGGTACGAACTGCATTGATATTGTTTTTCTTCATGAACTGGATGTCAAACAGCATATCTTCCTTTGTGATTGCTCTGCCTGTTTTCGCATCAAATTCGTGTCGATTGATGCCCTTGAAAATAATACGTTTTCCGTTTAAACACATGATTCCGTTTTT
>NZ_CACWPP010000206.1 GCF_902762735.1 uncultured Ruminococcus sp. | reverse complement strand
ATAAATTCCGTGAGCGAAAAACTCACGGAATTTTTTATCACTATAAACCAAGTGCATATCCTGCGATAATGCCGATAACAGCAGAAATACCTATGATCGCTATGGGGTGGATTTTTTTGAAAGCAAGCACAGCGCCGATGGCGAATATGCCAAGTGAGAGCCAAAAGCCTGCACCTGAAAATACAGAGTTATTTAAGCCGTTTGGAAAGAAAACCGTCATTCCCACAGACAGGAATGCTGCACCGATAAGCCCTATCACCGCAGGACGCAGACCGTACATTACGCCGTCAACGGCACGGCTCTTGCGAAACTTTTCGTAGAACTTCGCTACGATAAGAATGATCACAAAGGACGGCAGGACAACTCCGAATGTAGCACAGACAGCCCCGAACACACCGCCTGTGCGAATGCCGACAAATGTTGCCATATTTATCGCAAGCGGCCCCGGTGTGCTTTCGCTGACTGCGATGAAGTCCACCACCTCAGCTTGTGTGAGCCAGCCGTGACGCTCGACTTCGCTCTGTATCAGCGGGAGCATCGCATACCCTCCGCCGAACGTAAACGCCCCGATCTTCAGAAAGGACAGAAACAGCTCGATCCATATCATCGCTCGTCCTCCTTTCTGAATATCAGCGACCATACAAGCCCAAACACTCCACAGCCGATGATAACGAACACAGCATCTATTTTCAGAAAAGCCGTCAGCACCAGTGCTGCTGCCATGATAACATAGGAAACAGCGTGCTTCTTCGTTGCCATGAACATTGTATAGACCGCTTTGAGTATCAGGGCGAGAACGCATGCACGGATTCCCATAAATGCGTACTGCACAGCTCTTGACTCCTGAAAGGCTTTCAGGATAAAAGAAACAAGCGAGATAATAAGGAACGACGGAAGAACAACACCCAGCGTTGCACAGACAGCACCGAGCGTTCCTGCAGTACGGCTGCCCACAAACGTAGCCGCATTGATCGCAATCGGACCCGGCGTGGACTCTGCTATCGCAACGACCTCCAGTATATCGTCCTCATTCAGCCATTTTTTATTGTCACAGACCTCACGCTGTATCAGCGGTATCATGGCGTAACCTCCGCCGAAAGTAAATGCGCCGATCTTCATAAAGGTCAGGAACAGATCAAGGTTTTTGTTCATAGGATCACCCTGAATATTATACCACAATGATAGATCAGTGTCAATCTTCAACTGCTTGCAAAGCAGACAGTTCTTATGCTTACTACCGCCCTCCTGATTATAGTATAGCAATCCAACTATTTAAATTCACAAAATCCAGTCGCAAAAGCTCGGATATATGGATTTTGTCTGAATTTTAAGGCGGATTGCTATTGGTTACATTTACAGCTTGGTATGTCACTCGTAACAGCACGAGCCTGAGGAGCGGAAAACTGACCGCCTGAAAAGAAAAAACCTGAGAAGTGCTTGTGTGAGCAAATCTCAGGTCTTTGTGTGTTATTCAGTTCCAATAGGGTATGCTGTCATTATGGTGCGCGCCATAATGATGATATGGGCTTGTTCGGAACGGTTTATGGTTGCGCCAATAGACTACGGGCTAATGAAATAGTGCTGCTCGCACGGCTTCTCATAACGATTCACCAAATTTTCTGATCTTTGCAAGCAGCTCATCAGAAACACCGCCTGCGGATGTAAACACTCCCATATCTTTTAATCCCAGATAACCGAGGAAATCCCCCTTGTATGAAAACATTGCACCATCATACTGGTTTCTGTCGCCGGAGGATAAAAACATTGCTATTTTAGTCAAGCTTTTAGGTGCAGCAGGATAAAGTGCAGAATAAAACCTGTCGATCACGCATTTGAGTTGACCGCTAATACCGTGATAGTAGATCGGGGAAGCAAGAACAAGCATATTAGTGTCTTTAAGCAATGAATATATATCCTGCATATCGTCCTTCTGTATACACTTGCCGTTCCCTTTGCTGTGGCAGTATTCACAGGCAAGACAGCCTTTTACATTCAGCTTACAGACATTTACTGTTTTCACGGTATGCCTTGATGATTCAGCCCCTTTACAAAATGCTGTGACCATTTTTGCAGTATTTCCATTTTGACGGGGACTTCCGTTTAATACAAGTATATTCATAGCACACCTCACCAGTTTTCATACCGCTGACCTGTATGCAGTTCTGCCATTCTCTGCATTTCTGCATCGGTCAGCTCAAAATCAAAGATGCTGTAATTCTCAAGTATATGATCCGGATTCTGTGAACCGGGTATCGTGACATAGCCTGCCTGCAAATGCCAGCGGAGTATTATTTGTGCCGATGTCTTGCCGTGAGCCTTTGCTATATCCGTGATCGTTTCATTACCGAACAGATCTTGCGTATGCCCTCTGCCGCCGAAAGGATACCACGATTCTACCACCGTACCGTATTTGGCAATATCTTTTTGAAACTGCGTGTTCTGATAAAACGGATGATTTTCATTCTGAACTACCGCAGGCTTGATCTCACCGCCCGATGTGACACGCTCGTATTCTTCGAGGGTATAATAGTTAGAAATACCGATTGACCGCAGCTTGCCGTCCCTTACACCCTGACACAGGGCTTTGTAGACCTCGGTATCATTACTTCCCGATTGGTGTATCAGCATCAGGTCAATATAATCAAGTCCGAGCCGTTCAAGCGAATCGTCAATAGAACTGTACGCTCTGTCATAGTTGGACGGCATGACCTTTGTGGTGACAAATACCTCCTCACGGGTGACGATGCCATCGTCTATTGCTTTCTGAATGCCCTTGCCGACACCTGTTTCATTACCGTAATACTGCGCCGTGTCTATAAGCCGATAACCGTCTTTTAGCGCTTCGTAGACAGAGTTTTCCGCAGTATCATCGTCCTGTGTCCATGTACCAAGTCCAAGAATGGGCATTTCATAGCCGCTGTTGAGCAGTACAGTCTTGTTTTCAAAATCAAATTCTGTTGTCATATTACGCTGCTCCAATATCCTTCGTTTCATCAGGCAAAGGTCAAAAACGCTCCATACACCGTCATTGTCGAGATCGTAAGGCTTTCCCCGCAAATCTTCTTCTGTCAGTGTCGCAAGAAGAAAATCATTGAGATTCCGTACATCCTGCACGGTGTATTCGGTATCAGAGGTGTCATTCGTTTCAAATGTTACAGTCGCACTGCTCTCGCTTTGCACCATCACAGCCGAAGTGCTTTCACTTCGCACCGTCACAGCCGAACTATCCTCTGAGTAACTTCCGCACCCGGTCAGCATCAGAAATGAGGAAATCACTGCGAATAATTTTGCTTTCATCATAAATGCTCCTCACCGCCTTTGCAATGCCGCTTTCTCTCAGATGGTCATCTGAGATATTCGTTGTAGAACGCTTCCAGCTTGTCAAACGGGATAGCGTTATTCTCTCCGCCGTCGTAGAGATCGGTGTGGGAAGCGCCTTCGATCACAAGAAGCTGTTTATTGTCGGTGTACTTGTTTCCGTTTATC
>NZ_CACWPP010000205.1 GCF_902762735.1 uncultured Ruminococcus sp. | reverse complement strand
CATTTGCGTGGAGTGAATATCTGACACTCGGAATATGGTTTTTTATTACAGCGATAGTTATGATATTGGGGAATCATCATTTGAAAACAAAGGATTTTTAAGGAGGAAATATTATTGAAAATACTTGTTGATTTCATCGCCTTGATAATGCTGTATGTATTGTGTCTTTTCAAAAAATGGCAATCTAAAGGGAAATATGCCCTGTTGGTAAATACAACAATGTATGTTTATCTTTCCTGTGTATTACTTGTTACACTGATGCCAATAATTACATCGCTGCCTTTTATTTTCAATCACCCATATAATATGTACCTTGTACCATTCGATGATTATTTGAATGGACGTGGAGATACAGTAAGACAAATTGTTCTTAATGTAATCATGACAGTGCCGTTTGGTTTTCTTTTCCCGCTTACACAAAAAGAGAAGAACAGAACATTTCAGCGAACGCTACTATTCACATTTCTGCTAAGTCTAAGCATAGAATTGATACAACCTCTTATTGATGGCGGTCGTTCATGTGATATTACAGACCTTATTACAAATAGCGTTGGAGGAATTATCGGATTTATTATTTATGTTATATTCAAACCAGTAACTTCATTTGTTTTTCAAAGAAAAAATGAATGATCTAATATAATTCGGATATATACGATTAGAAAACAAGATAATCAATAATACGTCAGGGAGAAATGTAAACTCCTTGGCGTATTTTTTTGAAGTATAATAGTTTCCAAATGATTATCATAAACACTTCTGCTTGTTACATGACAAAGCAAAAGAGCCTCGCCGTAGCAAAGCCCTCCGCTGTTGTTATTCGTTCTCGTCCGAACACTCTGACAGTCCATGTGTGAGCTGAATGTAAATGCACTCTGCTCGGTCACGATCCTCGCCTTCGGCGGTCATCATGAGTTCAAGGAAATATGCCTTAGCTTCTTCGTAGTCAGTCCAGACCTCACGCTTACCGTTGCAGACAGTCATGACGGAACATCTTCGGGGCATTGCTAATTCGGGATATTTTAACATATCGCACCTCCGTGATATTTATTGTAGCTATATTATATATCACGAGACGGCAGGAGTCCAGCTCTGCACGAAAACTGTAATAATCTTTGTGCAGTGCGCAGCAACAAAAGAATAATCCCCGGTGCAATATGCTGTATGTCGCAAAACGCTCTCTGAACGCTCAGGGAGCGTTTGCAATTTTAGTGTTCAGTTTTCCCCATAACCATTATGGACGGCTCTGAGTGGCATCTCCGTTCGGCATAGAGCCTGTTATCATTCAAGTGTGTCCTTATTTCTCTGCTGAGAGCGTTTCTTCTCCTGATACTGCCTGTTACGCTCCTGCTGATGCTGAGCGTCAAGATACTTTCGTACCTGACGGGAATACTGCGATGCCGCCGCCTTTCTTCTAAGGAAAGTATTATGCTCAGGTACCAGAGCATTGTATTTCTCTTTCAGCTTGGCAGACATTGCTTGTAGTTCATTCAGTTTCGGTGGTTTGCCCTTGATGTAATAAGGCTTGATATGCTCGGCAAGATACTTGTCGGCTTCTTCAAATGCGTCGATAGCGGCAGCATTCTTCTTGCGGAAACTCTTTTGTGTAAATGTCGAACGCTCCTGATACTCCTTGTATGTAGCATAGTTCTGAGAATGCTGTTTCATCATATTGATGAGCTTTTCAATCGGCTTGATCTTGGCGTTCAGCTCGGCAAGCTCGTCTGTATGGTCATCGGGGTGCTGAACATTCCAGAAAAAGCCTTTGAGATCGTCAAGTGATGTGATGCCGCCAGCTTCAAGTTCTGCAATCATCTTGTCGCAGTCACGCATACCCCTGATCTCTGCCCATACATCTTCTTTCTTTTCAGGTGCTTTGCTTTCAGTCGGCTTGGATGTTGTAACAGGCTTGTTAGCTGTATCGGGTACTGTGCCGAATACACGTTCAAATTCTTCCTGCGTAGGTGGCTTGTACACATATTCGGGCTTGGTTTCGGTCGGCGGTGTCGGTGTAACAGTAGGCTTGGATGGTGCTGACAGGATAGACGGTGTAATCTCGGTCTTGGGAGAAGTGAAATACTTTCCGAAGCGGTTCTGCACTCGCTCTTTTATCAAAGCTCGCTCAATGGTTTTCTTGATGTTCTCAGGTTCAAATTCATCGCCCAGGGTATCAGCTCTTGTAAAACGCGGTTGTCCCTCTCCCGATAGCTTGAATTTCAGCTTGACCTTGTTCTGCGGAGTATACACATACTCGATGCCGCTGGCAGTACAGTTTTTGAGGAAGTCCTCGAAGCTCCTGCTATAAGAAATAATCTCCCTGAGCAGATTGCGGAGCTTATCTTTCCACGACTTGCCCTCTTTCTGCATTTCGTCCTCGTAATGAGATACGCCTTTGCCTTTCGGATCAATGAGGGATAAGCCGTGTTCGGCACATATCTCGTCCGATATTTGCCTAAGCTCTGCCCACGCTCTTTCGTTCTTCCTGCCTTGATTATGCTCGGTGGTAAAGCTCAACCCGTTGTAGAGGTTCGTATTATTGAAAATGATGTGGCAATGCAGGTGGTCTTTATCGTTGTGAACGGCGATAACATACTGATAATCACCTTTGAGATAACGGTCACAAAGCTCCTCTCCGATCTGCATAGCCTGTTCGGGTGTGACTTCATCGGGGGCAAAGCTCTGTATCATGTGGTATGCGAGGATTTGTGTTCGTCCTGTTCCTGTATCTCGGACGGCACGGAAATCTTCGCTTGCTCCTGCGCTGTCGGCTCGGCAAGCATAAGAGCTGACATATACACCGTTGACGGTCTTATCTCCGTTTGTGATGTAAGCGATCGCCGCACTGACTGTTGCCCTGATTGTATGGATAGAAGTGTATGCCAAATCTCGTTTACCCCTTTCTTTATCTCGGTAATATCCTCGGCATAGATGTGACCTGTGCTGTGAAGTCGGATAAGTATCTGATTGATATTTGCCCCGATACGCTTCATAAGCCTGTTGCTTTCAGCGATCTCGGTGCGGTCGGGAGTAATATCAACTCTCGCCCTGACACAATCACGGATATACTCGGTCTTGTTCTTGTAACCGTACTGCTCACACTTCGCAAGGATGTCTTGCATTTCCGATTCCGTAAAACGAACATTCAGCGTGTAAGACTTCTTTTCTTTCTTACGCTTCAGGTACTTGCGTTCATCATCGGAAAGCTCGTCCTCTGACTTGTGTGCAAGGTTATCGTCAAGTTCGGATTTGACCTCTTGGTCGAGAACCTTGTTGACTGCTCCCTCGTAGGTCATACCTGACAGTTCTGAAAACTTCTGCTTGGGCGGTCTACCTCTCTTGCATTTTGCATTTTCCATAGTGGTGTCTCCATTCTTTTTATTTCGGCGTTAGCCGATTTTTTTATGACCGCTCTGCGGTCATTTCGGGGCTTGGGGTGTCCCCAACAAGCATTTGGTATTTTCGCTCGCTGTGCGGCGCAAAATACAATGCTTGTTATTTTTG
>NZ_CACWPP010000204.1 GCF_902762735.1 uncultured Ruminococcus sp. | reverse complement strand
GCTGATACACCAAAATAAACGATGTTATATCGGGAACCAAATACAGTTGGCGGTTATCTTTCCCCCGCCTGCGGCGGGGGAAAGATAACATCAACTCAGGTTTTCCTCATTGATAAGGGATAGTCATATAATGAAAAAAGCCCCGCATTGGCAGGGCTGTCATCATTCTCACTTGTTGAGATAACCGTGGATTATGCTTACCGCAATAGTCAGTATGAACATAACTATCGCCGCACTTCTGGTCATTCTGTTCAGCTTGGCATCACGGGTGTTGCCCGTGTTCTTGCCGTAGAATGAATCGTTATAACCGCCGCCGATCGCGGAAGTCAAGCCATCGTCCTTCGACTCCTGCACAAGAACTACCAGCACGATTATTACACTGCAAAGCGCCAGAACAACGCCTGCACCGATCTCGATAGGTGACATAATACTCTCCTCCAATATGATATAACATAATTTACATTATTATAGCACACTTTTTCACAAATTGCAAGGGGGTCTGCGAATTTTTTTCTCTTTCGTCTGATTTTCAGCCATTTGCACATTTTGCCGCTGACAGATCCGTCAGTTTACACCCTGCACTTGAAATTCTCATAGCCGAAACGCTTGACAAGTTCGGTGCTGCCGTCCTTTTTTTCAAGGTAAATATCAGGCAGCGGCATGCCGTTGAAAGTGTTGTTCTTGCACATCGAATATATCGCCATATCGCAGAAAACCAGCCTGTCGCCCGCTTTCAGCGGTGCATCGAACGAATAGTCACCGATGATGTCCCCCGCCAGACAGGTCGGACCTCCCAGACGGTAAGTGTACGCTTTTTCGCCCGCTTCGCCTGCGCCGATAAGTTCGGGACGGTAGGGCATTTCAAGCACATCGGGCATGTGGCAGGCGGCTGAGGTGTCCACTATGGCGAAATTTGTGCCGTTCCTGCCCGTGTCAAGCACCTGCGTCACAAGCCAGCCCGCATTCAGCGCACAGGCTTCACCGGGTTCAAGGTAGACCTGCACGCCGTACTTCTGCTGTACGTAGTCCACCGTTTTGCACAGCAGACGGGTATCGTAGCCCTCTTTGGTGATGTGGTGACCGCCCCCGAAATTCAGCCATTTCATCTGTCTGAAATAGCCGCCGAAATGCTTTTCTATATGGGGGACTGTCCGCGCGAGGACATCCGCTCCCTGCTCGCACATGGTATGAAAATGCAGACCCTCTATGCCGTCAAGCTCGCCGCTCTCAAAATTTTCGGGAGTTACCCCAAGCCGCGAACCTGTGAAGCAGGGGTTGTAAATATCTGTCTCTATCTCCGAATAGAGCGGGTTGCACCGAATGCCGCAGGAGATGCGTCTGCCGCTTTTGCGGACTGTATCGCGGTGCAAGCGCCACTGTGAGAAACTGTTGAAGATAATATCATCGCATATCTTCACCAGTTCAGCCATATCTTCGGACTTGTAGGCAGGGGCGAAAACGTGTGTCTCACCGCCGAATTCATCGTGACCCAGCTTTGCTTCATACAGACCGCTTGCAGTCGTGCCGTCAAGGTAGGGACGCATCAGCGGGTAGGCTGAGTACATCGAGAATGCTTTCTGCGCAAGAAGTATCTTGCAGCCTGTCTGCTTGCGCACCGAGAGAAGTATCTTCATATTGTGTTCAAGGGCTTTCTCGCTGACGAGATAGCAGGGCGTATGCAGTTTATTTATATCAGTCTCAAAGGGAAATCTCATTATAATACCTCCGTTCATTTTCTACATTATGACTATCCCTTTAGCACACCAACTAAAAATGCGATAAACAAAAGGATAATTGAGCGTTGTATATTTTTCCCCCGCCTGCGGCGGGGGAAAAATATACGCCAAAAGCCTTAAGTTCTATATAGCCGCTGTTTTTGTGGTGTCTCAGCGGTATAACCACATTCTACATTATAGCACGAAATCGCAGATAAAGCAAGAGCGTATATGCCCGCGCCGCAAAAGGTTTTTCGCCCGAAATACCGAGTTATACTTGACAAAACCAACATTTGGGTATATAATAATATCGTTATTTATTTGTCAAAGTGACCTCAGGGGGAACAGCAAATGTCAAAAAACGGAAATATATCATCATCTGTCATAAAGCGCCTGCCGAGATATTACAGATTTCTTGGTGAGCTGGAAAAGCAGGGCGTACAGCGCATCTCGTCAAGAGAGTTATCCGAAAAAATGAAACTCACCGCTTCGCAGATAAGACAGGATCTCAACTGCTTCGGCGGATTTGGTCAGCAGGGCTACGGCTATCAGGTGCAGTCGCTGCGGGAGGAGATCGGTCACATTCTCGGCGTTGACAAGGCATACTCCACCATACTTATAGGCGCGGGCAATCTGGGCAAGGCGATAGCACTGCACATAAACTTTGAAACAAGGGGCTGTCGGCTGACGGGCATTTTCGATGCGAACCCCCGTCTCACGGGCGAAACGGTGGGCAGTCTGGCGATAAAGCACACCGATGAGATAGAGGAATTCTGCAAGGCGGAACACCCTGTCATCGCGGTGCTGTGCATACCGAAAGCTAACACGCAGGCGATAGCTGACAGGCTGGTGGGTCTGGGCATTCGCTCTTTCTGGAACTTCTCTCATTATGACCTGACCATCGACCATCAGGGCATCGAGGTAGAGAACGTGCATCTGGGTGACAGCCTGCTGACGCTGACTTACCGCACAAGTCACCTTAAAGACAGCGAAGAATAGCACCCGCTCCCGATGTGTATTGATGATGCACAGACGGGTCGGGATAAGAATAATATTAACTTATGAAACTCCGCAAGGGGTTTCTTTTTTGTTTGTATAGTATACTTATTGTGAAATTGCGGTTGACAATTTGCGGGATATGTGTTATAATGTAAACCGTAAACGTGAAAGGAGTATACAATGAAAACACGAGAAATGATACTTACAGGGCTTTTCGCCGCGCTGACGGCGGTTGGGGCATTCATAAAAGTGCCTGTGCCTGTCTGCCCGTTCACACTGCAATTTCTGTTCACCACTCTGGCAGGGGTGCTTCTTGGCGGAAAACTCGGTGCATGCGCCGTCGGCATATACGTTATGCTCGGTCTGGCGGGACTGCCCATCTTTGCGGGAGGCGGCGGCATCAGCTATGTACTTCAGCCCACATTCGGCTACCTGATAGGCTTTATCGCGGGCGCATGGCTGACAGGTACGATAGTCCATCGCGGGGCGCTTGACATGAAGCGGCTTTTCGCAGGCTGTTTCGCGGGACTGATGGTGGTCTACGCCTTCGGAATGGCGTATTACTGGGCGATAAGCAAATTCTGGCTGTGTACGCCCATCGGGGTGAAGCCGCTGTTTTTGTACTGCTTTGTGCTGGCAGTACCCGGCGATATAGTGCTGTGCATCATCTCGGCAGTGCTTGGCAAAAGACTGCTCCCGCTGACCAAAAAGCACTTTGCCTGCGCCGCAAAAACAGCGTGATCTCGGCATTTTTCGGCACTTTCGCAGAGACTTCCCCCCCGCAGGCGGCAGGGCTTTGCGCTTTAGCGGGCAGTTCTCACC
>NZ_CACWPP010000203.1 GCF_902762735.1 uncultured Ruminococcus sp. | reverse complement strand
CAAGACTTGCACAGCAGAAGCGTGACAGTCAGAGAACGCTTGCCCGATATATGCAGAACGAACAGGCTGCCAAGAGAAAGAAAGGTCAGCTTGAATAAAATAACGGCAAGGAGAGGTTGGCTCTCCTTGCCGTGGTGATATGTATAGTTACTTAGAAAAATCAGAATTTGTAAGTAGTATAAAGGAAATACAGAGATCCTCTTGAATAACATTCTGTTTACTTACCCGCTTCATATTCGCTCTTAAGAATGGAATAAACTCTTCTTCCCTCAAAATGATCTTTTCTCCAGAAAAAATCACGAAATGTTCCTTCGTATGTAAGACCACACTTTTCAATAACTCTGCGTGAAGCTTCATTAGCTGTACGACAGTCAATTTCAATTCTATGAAAGTTGATCTCATCAAATCCAAAACGGATGACAGCCTTTGTCATTTCAGTTGCATACCCTTTTCCCTGAAATGCCGGACCGATCACATACTCGATCTCACCATGTTGATTATCACTATTAACATAGAAAAAGGCTATCTGTCCTATACATTCTCCGGATTCCTTTTCAATAACTGCCCACCGATAATAGTCTTTATGTGAATAAGATACGATATACTTTGTATCAAACAACTTTTTCACTTCATCAGCAGTAGAATAATATGGTTCACCGTAGTCCCATTGTGTTTGTTCATCTGCTATCCAGTTACACAGCATAGAATCAATATCAGTATACGCAAAGCGTCGAAGTATCAACCTATCTGTTTCTATGGTTTGTGTTCCTATGTGTGAAAGCATTCATATTCCTCCATTATATTGAAATACTGCAAATTCCGATTTTCACAAGCAAGCCAAATACCTGCCCTTATCTGTAATTATACATCATCACCGCAAATAAGTCAATCACATATCAACAGAAAGAAAATTATTTTTACATCAGAAAGGAATCAACAACTATGAGCAAAATAGGTTATATCCGTGTTTCCACAGAACATCAGGAGACAGCGAGACAGCAGGAGATCATGTGCGACTATCAGGTAGACCGCATCTTCTCCGAGAAGATTTCGGGAGCGAATAAAGACCGTCCTCAGCTTAAAGCTATGCTGGACTATGTGCGTGAGGGTGACACCCTCTACATCGAGAGCATCAGCCGTTTGGGGCGCTCCACGAAAGATTTACTGAACATCATCGACACCCTCACCGACAAGGGCGTTACGCTTGTCAGCCACAAGGAGAACATCGACACCGATACTCCTGCGGGCAAATTCATGTTGACCGTGTTCGCAGCACTCTCTCAGTTGGAGCGTGAACAGCTCAAACAGCGTCAGCGTGAGGGCATTGAAATCGCCAAAGCACAGGGCAAGTACACAGGCAGAAAGCCGATTGAGATCGACTGGACGAGGTTCGGACAGCTCTATGGGGAATGGAAAGCAAAGAACATCACAGGCAGGGACTTTATGCGGAGAATGGGCTTGTCGGCTAACACTTTTTACCGCCGTGTCAGGGAGTATGAATCAACTCACGGCATTGCTTGATTATTATTTTTGAGCATCAAGCAACCGCATATAACTCCTGTCAATTCCAATTGCCCCAAGCGGTGCTGTTATCAGTATTGCAAGCACCGCCACCGACAGCACGATCTTTCCGCAGGGCAGACCGAGCGACAGCGGCACCGAGCCGATAGCCGCCTGCACCGTCGCTTTTGGAAGATAGGCGATCACGCAGAAAATACGCTCTTTTGCGGTTAACTCAGTACCGACCAGACAAAGGCACACGCCCACAGCCCTGAAAACAAGGGCTATGAATATCATCAGCACAGCCATACCGCCTGCCGACAAGGTATAACGCACATCGACCGCCGCACCCACAAGCACGAACAGCATGACCTCGGCAGCTATCCACAGTTTGCCGAACTTCTCGGACAGCCGAGTGGAAACGCTACCCTCGGTTTTCCGCTTGACAACGCAAGCCATAGCCACAACAGCAAGCAGTCCGGATAAAGCAACATAGGGTTTTACAAGCGTTTCAATGCTCATAAGCAGGAATGCTGTGCCAAGCAGGATTACGACCTTCGTGCTGTTCCTTATCTTGTGCTTGTGCTGATATGACCGATCAAACAGCAGATACAGTCCGATCCCGACCACCGCACCGAGCAGAACACCAAGAACAATGGATATGGGGATATTCAGGAAGTCCGTGACCTTTGCCGAGCCGCCCTGCGCCATAGTTACAAATGTGGAGAACAGCACGATCACAAAAATATCATCGCAGGACGCTCCTGCAAGTATCATCTGGGGTATGCTTTTTTTCGTACCCCATTTATCTTCAATCAGCTTCACCATTCGTGGTACGACTACCGCAGGAGACACCGCACTCAGCACCGCTCCCATGACGGCTGCTTCGATACGATCTACCCCAAGCAAGATAGGTGCGAAAACAACATACCCGACTATCTCACAGCAGGCAGGCACAAAGGACATCAACACCGCAGGTCTGCCGACTTTTTTCAGGTCGGACAGATTCAGCGAAAGTCCTGCCTTTATCAGTATGATGATGAGTGCTATCTGCCGAAGCTCAGAGGATATACCGAGTATTTTCGGATCGAGCAGATCAAGCACATAGGGACTTGCCACGATACCCACACCGAGCATACCGATGATGCGGGGCAAGCCTATCCGTTCAAAGATAGCAGCGGCAGACAGCCCAACAAGAAAAATGATCGCAAGTGATAACAGCATAAAAATTCCTCCATAAAATAAAAAAGCCGACAACTATTGCGTAAAACGCAGAAGTCATCAGCTTATGATAAGCGGCCTCCATAAAATAAAAAAGCCGACAACTATTGCGTAAAACGCAGAAGTCATCAGCTTATGATAAGCGGTTTCGGTTTCCCGTGGGAGAACATCATTCCCGTATGAAATTTTCTATTATTATTATATCACCTTAAAAGGGAATTGTCAATAGTGGTTTTCAAATTCTCAGACGAAGGTCAATGCCCCTCAGAGCCGTCTGAGCCTGCGGAGCGGAAAACTAACCGCCTAAAAAGAAAAGACCTGAGAATTGCTTGTGTGAGCAAATCTCAGGTCTTTGTCTGATATACAGTTCCAATAGAGTATGCTGTCATTGTGGCGCGCACCATAATGATGAAATGGGCTTGTACGGAACGGTTTATGGTTGCGCCAATAGACTACGGGCTAATGATACAACACCGTTCTGCTTTATGTAAGCGACATGATAAAGTCCTATCGCTCAAACGGTCTGCCGAACGACCCTATCTCAATGAGATTTCCCTCTGGGTCAGCAATATAGCAAGTACGCTGTCCCCACGGTTCCGTGGTCGGCTCTAAAACAGGCGTTGCACCCTTGCTGACAACATCACGAAAAGCTGCATCGACTTCATCAAAGGTGTCCACATACAGTGCGATTTCGGAATGACCGTTGAGTCCCTTTACATACTCATATTTTCGGCTCGTCATGTTCTCGAAATCCTTCCTGCCGTAGAGCAGGAACAGTGTACCGTCCTTGACAAGATACACATTGGAAGTGTCCTCCGCCTCCTTGATCTCAAAACCGAGAACATCTCTGTAAAAGCGAATCATTTTCCCCATATCATTAACTAAAAGTCCGAATCCATCAAGTCTCATAAAAAAGCTCCTTTCATTTGATCGGGTGTCGGATAACTGTTTTCAGCTTGTCGGGAGATACCTTTCTTGCATCAGAAAGATAGATCTCGTGATGAAAACGGCTCTCTGTAATATCAAGAGAATACCCTTGCGCCGTCATATATTCGTGCATAAGCTGTACCGTCGCCGGCTCGTCATCATAGCTGCCGACGTGCATACACTGCACACACAACCCCTCGTCATAGGTCAGAAATTCGACTTTGGAGAAATCCGTTTTCTTCTTGTGAGCCGCTTCATCTATCGCCCAATCAAAATCAGCTTTTGTTACAAAATCGGGCAGACGTATCAGAGACACCCACTTGAAATGTTCCTTGTGGGCATAGTCCACGCCCTGCACCCCGTCCTGCCACCAGAATCCCTCCAGCGGCGGCACAACGTAATCAAAGTAGCCCTCGATCTGATGATCACCTTTCTTGCTCATTTTGATCGTGTAGGCGATACCGTAAAGCAGCTCGATTGCTTTCTTGTAATCGCCGCCCTCGGCATTCGGATCACCCTCACCACGCACGGCGATATAGTTCATCTTCGGCACGGTGACGATAGTCGGTTTCTTCGGGGGCATATAGTATTCCTTGTATTCTTTTTTGAAATCGAACGGCATTACTGTTTCTCCTTTCTGTAGGTGTCATCTGAGAAGTCCCATGTTTCAATATAAGGCACGTTGTTTTCATATACCCACGATTTGATAAGTGTCGGCGTTATCTCCAGTACACATTCTTCTGGAAGTCCTGACCAACGTTTAACTGCATCGGGATAGAACTTTTCCATAGCTGAGATAAATTCAGGATTGTCATAGGGCTTGCCTATGATACTGCATCTGCCCTCTATGGAGTAATTCCCAAAGCACAGCGCAGCATTTGGGTTCTCTGCGATCTGCCTGCATTTGAGATAGTCCTTGTTTGTCTGACAGTAGAACCTGCCGTCTATGACTACCACCGTCATACTGCGTGATGTCACCCTGTTATCCGCACAGGTCGAAAGCACCATTACACCGTGCGTTCCGATATCCTGCCACAGTCTTTCGTTATCATTCATCGGTGCCGTCCTCACTTTATGCCTATGTAGATGTGTACTTCGCAGTCTTCGGGGTCGGCATTCTGATACTCCTCCCAGTCGAACTTGAATGTTCTGTCAAGCGGCATCTGCCACAGCTGCTGCCAGAACTCGCCCACTACGGTCATCATATTACCGCGCACCACGAACTTTGCATACCTGCCCGCAGGTACTGTCTTTACCTCGAACCCTTCGGGAACATCACCGTCTACCTCGCAGGCGGTCATAAAGGTGTAATCGCCCTTTTCGTCGTTCTCGTATTCGGTGTAGATCCCCATGGTCTTGCCTGTCACCTTGCCCGGCAGCGCCTCATAGCCCTTTGTGAAGAACTTCTGCCACAGACCGCCTATGACCGCGCCCATATCGGGTGAAGCGTTGTTTGTGCGGGCGGTAAAGCCTGCTGCCTTTCTCTGATCCAATTCAATTATTTCGTACTGCATTTTGCATACCTCTCTTTCGTTATTCGGTATGCACAGTATATCACATCAAATATGACAACAGTCTGTCACGTTTCATACAGCTTTGAAATTTTTTTCAAAAGTTCCTTGAAACCCTTGCGGTACTCCTCAGGCGAGATTATCTCCGCATTATCGCCAAAGGTGAGTAGATAGCGGTAAAGCGCAGGCACATCAGACCACGACAGCGTGAGCAGCGGGTCGCCGTTTTCGTCGTACTCAAGCATCTGCGGTCCGAACTCGTCTATCAGCCGCCACTTGACCGACTTGTCAAACCGCACGGTAGAATGTATATCGCCGCGGGTATGGCGCAGCTTATCGGAAGTGTATTCGGGAACAGCTCTTTCCTCACATCTATCATCAGTGATAGCAAGCTCCGTCATTCGGGTGAGCTTGAACATTCGGTAGTCCTGCCGCTCCGTACAATAGCCCCACACATACCACGCAGACCATTGAAATATCAGATGGTACGGCTCTATCCTGCGCTCACTCTCACCGCCGGGGGAAAAATAGCGGAACGTGATAAGATTCCGCTGTTCTATCGCTTGCTTAATAAGCTCTATTTTACCTGCGATCGCTGATTTATCCCAGCTTGACAGATCAATGATGATATGATTATCTACATTCACAGAGGTCATATCATCAGCAGAGAGTTTCTCCATAAGTTGGCGATAGCGGTTTGTACCGCTGACACTGTCAAGGCTTCGCAGTCCCGAAAGTATCGCCTGCATATCGCCGGAAGAAAGCAGTGTGCGGTCGATCTTATAGCCGTCCATGATCGAGATTCCGCCGCCCTGCCCCTGCTCGGAAACAATGGGGATACCCGCTATATTTATCGACTCAATATCACGCAGTATCGTCCGCCGTGACACCTCGAACTTTTCCGCAAGCTCCTGTGATGTTACTTTGTCCCGTTGCAAAAGTATGGAGAGTATGCCGATCAGCCTGTCTATTTTCATTCTCTGCACCTGCTTTCCGGTTTGTGTTTGTTTTATTATAGCATAGAAGGCGGGCAGCGTCAATTGGTCGTTATTTCAAAACAAATTCAATCAACGGTCTGATATTCTCTTTATCGGAGAAATCCACAGGCGTATCGTAGGCATCGAGCATTCCCTGTTCGTCCTCGGTACGCTCTTTTGTTTTCTGGAGCTTGACTTTCAGCATTTTCATCAGCA
>NZ_CACWPP010000202.1 GCF_902762735.1 uncultured Ruminococcus sp. | reverse complement strand
GGGTGCGCTTTGAGTTTCTTTGCCAGAGCCTTGGCGCTGTCCACACGGTTCAGGAGCCAGAAGGTATGTTTCAGCTCCGCACGGAGTTCGGGTGTAGAGAACGGGAATTTCTCCTGCGTGGTCAGTGCATCAAGGAAACGGTTAACCGACTCCTCATACACGAAATCGCCGTTCGCTTTGACAGAGAAGAACAGATTCAGGTCGAAAGCATACTCCTCCGTTTCGCCCTCTATCTCAACACCCTGCTGCAACTCCTCACGGATGATCTCGGACATCTGATAGGTGAACAGATTGAGCTGCGGCAGGTTCTCATAAGGGTTATTGCGCTCCGCATCATTCCAGCCCGCCTTTGCTTTCTGCTCGTCAGCATATGTCCAGTTGTAGATCGCATCGGACGGGAATTTATCATTCGCCAGTGCCTTGAACGGCGTACCGGACAGGTGCAGGGTGTGATTACGCTTGATCTGATGAAACGCCACATCGGTCTTGGAAGTATCAACGCCCTCATGCGCCTCATCAATGACAAGCAATTCCCACTGCATATTGACAAGCTCTTTCAGCTTGTCATGCTGACCGCCGAAATACAGAGAACCTTTCAGGTCTTGCAGGCTGACAAATTCGATGCAGTCAGCAAGTTCTTTCGTCAGGCTGTCGGTGTATTCATCACGGGACATCACAAACGGCTTGCCTTTTAGCGCAGAGACCTCGCTCACGAAACGGAAACCCGATTCCGTGCCGATGAACTTGACAAAATCCTCATACCACGAATTTGCGATAGCGGGGCGGTTCGTCACGATCAGGATATTGCAGGCATAGTCGCCCTTTGTCGCCTGCAAGCGCTTGCAGAGATCGTAGGTTGCAAGCGTTTTGCCGAAACGGGGCTTTGCATTCCAGAGAAATTCGCCCTTTTCGTGGCTCATAAAGTAGTTAAAGGTCTGTGAGACTGCCTGCTCCTGTTCGGCACGGAGTTCATAGGCGATCGTCCCGACCGTATCCATAACGCCCTTGGTACGGCGGAATTTCGAGTACAGCGTGAAAGACTCATCGCCGCTGATGCGAAACCACTCGGGTTGTTTCTTGTCGCCGTTCATCGGCTTCATGCGCTCAACGCCCTGCTTTTTGAGATAGGCGTGGAAATCGCTGTCACGGAAATACGTCCTGCCGTCGGCAAAAACAGCAACGTCGCTCCATTCAGTATGGTGCGGGATATGCGCTGTCTGGAGCTGCTGACGGATACGGTCTTCCACATCGTCCTGCTCGGTGTAGCCGATCTTCACCCAGCCGTCATGGTCGGAGATCGTGGGAGTGGTATAGCAATAACAGCGAGGCATCGCCGTTCTGGTCGTCTGAATGCTGATGTTTGCCATTTATTCCATCTCCTTTACATGAGTTTCGATGAATTTGATCTCATCGGGGGTCAAGCCGTATTTTTTGTAGAGCTGCTGGTCTATTTCAGCGATAGACTTGCTCCAGTCGATGTCGCTGTTTTCGGTGAAGTCTTGGAGGGGGACGTATTTCCACACATCTTTATTATTCATTTGTGTTACTTTCAAAACACAGAGCATAGCTCTTGCAAATTTGGATTTTAAATATTTTAGTAATGCTTCGGCTGATGATAATTCATCAAACGCTCCTATTCCAATAAATGACCTTGTATACGCTTCTTGTGGTTTAGCAACAAAAGGAGAACTAAGTATTTGACCAAATTCTCCACTTCCATTTGCGACTGGCATTACTACTTTATATTTGTTAAGATTCTCATGGTTCTTATCAACATACTTAGCGCTTATAAATCTCCATGTACGCTTATTCTCAAATACCCCTATTGTTCTAATACTGTCAATACTATCTTCCTTAGAAAAAACAGGCATTTTAGCAAAGCTGTTTTTCTCAAATCTGCTATCTTTACCATTACTACCAATAAGAGACTTACATTCTGGTTTATCTGCATATAGCTTTTCAAGGTCATACCTGTTTTGAATATAGATTATATCCATTATAGTTGCAAAACCATTTGACTTAGTAACTTTTTTAATGATAGAATTTAATTCAAGAAACGGTGTAAATGTTTCAATCGCTCCATAGACCTGTGTGTTATCTCGATATGATACAACTAGGTCAGTACACGGACTACATTTTTCCGATGTACAATATCCGTTTCATCGCATTGAATGACGGCATTGATACGCTCAATTCGGACAGCGCCGATATGGATATGATGCCTATCCGTAATGTATTCAACGAATGGCAAGCCGCAAACACTTCCAAGAAAGTCAGGGCTGTTATCGCCGCCAATGCAAAGGCAGACAAGATGATGACTCCCTATTGCCCATACGGTTATGTTAAGAGCAATGATGAAATGCGTACTCCGGTCATTGATCCTTATGCCGCAGGAATCGTCCGCCGTATCTTTGAGATGTATGCAAGCGGTATGAAGCCTTTGCAGATCGCAACGGTCTTGAATGAGGAAGGTGTGCTGACACCGTTTGACTACTATTACAAGCGTATCGGCAAGCCGAATCCCTACAACCACTCGCATCTGTGGAGCGGCAGAAATCTTGAAAATATCCTGAAAAATCCGATATACATCGGGACGCTCACTCAGCTCCGCACAACAACTGTGAGCTACAAGAATCACAAGCGTATTGACCGTGATGAATCAGAATGGGCTGTCATTGAGAACAACCATGAAGCGATAATTTCAAAGGAGCTTTGGGATAAGGTCAGGGAGATCGAAAAGTCTGTCAGCAGAGGAAAGCGTGACAAAAAGGGAGAGCTTAGTCCTCTGTCGGGTTTGCTTTTCTGTGACGGCTGCGGCTGGAAAATGCGGAAAGCAAGCACAGGGGGCGGTGGATATATTTGCGGATACCACAACCGCTTCGGCAAAAACTACTGCTCAACGCATTACATCAATCGGGAGCTTATAGAGGGGATAATTCTTGCGGATATTCAGGAAATGTGCGAGCTTGCCAAAGACGAAAAGGCTGCAACAGCAGAGTTCCTCAGACGAAAAAGAGCGTATATTGACGTTCAGAGCATTTCCAATACAAAGCGTATGAAAACTGTCGGCAACCGCCTTGCAGAGCTTGACAAGCTCATTCAGAGTGTGTATGAGGATAAGGTCGCAGGCAGGATCGAACCTGATATGGCGTTTGATATGCTGGACAAGTATCAGGCTGAAAAGAAAACGCTGAAAACTGAGTACGATGAAATGAATGCCCGTTCCGAATCCGAAAGACAGGACGAGGAAGATGTTGCGGAGTTCATCAGCCGCCTGAAACGCTACGCAGGAGCGACCGAGCTTACCCGTGAGATGTGCCTTGACCTGATCGAGTACGCAACAGTCGATGAGAACAACAAAGGTCACAAAGACCGTCCTCGTGTGATACACGTCTATTACAAGCTCATAGATAAACCGCTTACCAACAAAAACAGACTTGCCCTGACATAATGTCAGGGCATACATTAAAAATCATTTTTATCCATTTGGGATAGTTACCGTGCTTGCTGGGTTTGAAAGCCAGCGCATATTGCGAACTTGTGTACACAATATGCAGAGCTTGCTGGGTTTGATTTTGATATTCT
The DNA here is from genome assembly GCF_902762735.1 of uncultured Ruminococcus sp. Taxonomy (GTDB): domain Bacteria; phylum Bacillota; class Clostridia; order Oscillospirales; family Ruminococcaceae; genus Hominimerdicola. The sequence continues at coordinate 98 of NZ_CACWPP010000202.1, read as the reverse complement.
TCCGACCGTTCAGGTCGGGATGATTTGTTATCATCGTTTCTATGAAAATATTTCTGAATGATCTCTTATAGTCGCTCTCTCGCTCGTCAGAGCATTTG
>NZ_CACWPP010000201.1 GCF_902762735.1 uncultured Ruminococcus sp. | reverse complement strand
CTAAAAATGCGGTAAACAAAAGGATAATTGAGCGCCACACGCCAAGAACCTTAAGTTCTGTATAGCCGCTGTTTTTGTGGTGTGTCAGCGGGATAACCACATTATTTTTTATCAAGGCTCACCTTATAAAGCTCTGCTATCGGTATGCGCTCGCCGTCGGTAAATACCAGCGTACCCTCATAGCTGTCAATAATACGGACCTCTCCCCTTCTGGTAACATAACTGCCGCCTTCTTTTCGGGCATCGGGCAGAAAATATGTCACTGTTACATCGGGACAGTACGGAAGTTTTTCCTTCAATCTGCCGAGCATCGCATTCAGCTCATCTGTCTCATCTTCTGTCAGCTCACGGCGGCTGTCTGTCAGGCGGGCAGTCTCACTGACAGCCTCATCATAACCCGTCAGTGCCGCAAACGGTGAGAACTGCGCCGCGCGGTCATGGGCAGACATCGGCGGAAAGTCATCATACTGCGGTCTCGACAGGTGCTTTATATTATAGTATCTCTCGTCCACAGCCTTTCTCCCCCTTTTCTGACATTCATGCACGATGACCGCCAATGGTCATGTTTCGCTCACGGGCTGTTCCGCCGTCAAGATAATTAGCACCGCGAAGCACTGCGTTTTTACCATAGCGGTGCTTTATTTTAAGCATGGCATGCTGTATAGCCTTTTCCTTCTGACGGGCTTTTTCCTGCTCCTCACTTTCCTGAACGGTGTGGGCTATGGTGAAAATATCGAGCTGTTCAAACTGTTCGCTGTATGGTATCTCCTTTTCGCTGATTATGTTGCATGCAGCCACATTAAGCCTGCGCGAAAACAGTGACGGCTTTGCTATGCGGTCAAAAAGCTCCATCACAGCCTCGGTTATCTCCTTTGAGGAAGATGTGTAACGTTTCAGATCTATCGTGCCGTGAGAATGTTCGGGCACTGCCCTGCCGTAATGGTCAAGCACCACATTTCCCGTGTACCTGCCGTCGGCAAGGCTCTCACGGTCATATCCTATGGTCAGCACCAGCTTGTCAGTGACCACGCCTTTATCAGTCAGGTCCAGCGAAAGCGCATCTGCCATCTCCCAGATTATCAGCCTTGTATCTTTGTGAGCAGTCGGCTTTTGCAGCACCTGCCCCGATGAGAGACTGTTGTTGTCAGGGCGGTAAGCCTTGACATCAGCTATGGTCGCAGGCTCTATCCCCCATGCGTGGTCTATGAGCAGTTCTGCATTTTTTCCGAGCAACTTGTATATCTGCCCTATCTCCCAGCGATTGGTTGAATTTCTTGCAATATCGCCCATTGTGTATATACCCAGCTTTGCCAGTCTGCGGGCGATGCCGCCGCCCACACGCCAGAAATCGGTTATGGGCGTATACGTCCAGAGCTTTTCGCGGTAAAGCTGTTCATCAAGGTAAGCTATACGCACACCGTCCTTGTCGGCAGGCATATGCTTTGCGACTATATCCATAGCTATCTTGCAAAGATACATGTTAGTGCCTATACCCGCAGTGGCAGTTATGCCCGTGTCATTCAGCACATCGCGTATAAGCATGGCGGCAAAGTCATGCGGTGAGCAGTCATACGTGCTGAGATAGCTTGTGGCATCAATGAACACCTCATCTATCGAATAGGCAAAAATATCCTCGGGTGCAACATATTTCAGGTATATCCCGTATATCTTTGAGCTTATCTCCATATACTTTGCCATCTGCGGCGGGGCGATGATGTAGTTCAGCTCAAGCCGCGGGTCGGCTCTCAGCTCTTTGTCAGAAAAGGAGCTTCCTGAAAATTCCCTGCTTTTCAGACAGCTCCTGCGGCTGCTGTTTATGCTCCTGACGCGCTCTGTCACCTCAAAAAGCCTTGCCCTGCCCGATATTCCGTAGGCTTTCAGCGAAGGCGTTACCGCAAGGCATATGGTCTTTTCGGTACGGCTCTTGTCAGCAACTACAAGGTTTGTATCAAGAGGGTCAAGCCCGCGCACCACACATTCTACCGAAGCATAGAAGGATTTAAGGTCTATTGCCACATATACTTTTTCCATCAGCCTTACCTCAATTCGCACATTTGTTCCTATTTATATTTTAGCACACATATGTTCGATTGTCAACCACAAATCGAAACTTTGTTCGATTTGTACAAACACTTGCTTTAAACAGCTTTCCCCTGTTACGCACGAAAATACACTTATTATCAGTGAGATATGCACCTTTTAGCTTATATGTTTGTATTTCTTAATTTATTTATATTGACAACAGTGACTTTGTGTGTTATATTGTGATAAACCAATAGTTATTAACTTTCCGTTACAATGAAAGGAGGCGGGCGATCTGTATTCAATAGAAAACTACGAGAGACCGTCTGTGGCAGCTGATGCAGTGGTGTTCGGAGTGGATAGCGTAAGATCCGATAACAGAAAAAGTCTTGACCGCAAAAAGCTGAAACTGCTGCTCGTAAAACGAGGCGAAGAACCGTTCAAGGGCAGTTACAGCCTGCCGGGCGGTTTTCTGAGAAAAGGTGAAACGATAGAAGAGACCGCTTCACGCGAACTTAAAGAAGAAGCAGGTGTCATCGAGCCGAAACTGATAGGAGCGGGCGTATACAGCAAGCCTGACCGCGATCCGCGCGGCTGGATAATCTCCTGCTGTTTTATAGCACTGACAAACACTGTCGAACTTGCGACCGAAAAAGGCTCTGATGCTGTTTCGGCACACTGGTTCGACTTTGAAAGCAGCGGTGAGGGAGATGATACTGCTATCGCAGTACGAAGAGGGGATGAAACGGTATTTGAGTACCGCAGCGGTGAAACGCAGATAAACAAACTGGCTTTTGACCACAGTGAGATGATACTGGCGGCGTTTCTTAAACTGCGCGATGAGGTCATAAACCATGATATGATATTCGACCTTATGCCCGAATGTTTCTCAATATCAGATCTTCAGCAGCCTTACGAAGCCATAACAGGCATACACCTGTCACCGCAGGGTTTCCGCAAAAAGATAATAGGCAAGCTGAAAGAGACCGAACTTTTTGAAGAAGCCGCAGCACACAGGACATCAAGGCTGTACACTAAGGCTTGAACACGGAGGTGTCATAGATGATAGACAGTTTCAAAGGTGACTACTTCTTCCTGAGCAATTTTTACGAATCAAAAGTCACTTATGAGGGGATAACATACCTAAACAATGAAGCGGCTTTTCAGTCGATAAAGACCCTGGATATGGCTGAGCGCAGGGATTTTGCCGATCTCGACCCTGCCGCTGCAAAAAAGGCAGGCAGAAATGTCAGCCTGCGCAAAGACTGGGAAGATATAAAAATAAACGTTATGTATGAGATATGCAAGGCAAAGTTCACACAGAACAGTGACCTTGCAAAAAAACTGATGGCAACGGGAGATGAAGAACTCGTTGAAGGCAACGATCACGACGATAAGATATGGGGCAAGGTGAACGGCGAAGGTGCCAACCATTTAGGAAAGATCCTTATGAGGGTCAGAGAGGAGTTAAAAAATGAGCAAGTTTGATGCAAAAAAGGTCAAGGACGAGATAGTTCAGTGGATAAGAGATTATTTTGAAGAGAACGCTACCCCCGCAACAAATGCGGTAGTAGGCATTTCGGGCGGCAAGGACAGTTCTGTGGCGGCTGCGCTGTGCGTTGAGGCGCTGGGCAAGGACAGAGTCATCGGTGTGCTGATGCCGCAGGGCGAACAGTTCGACATTGATTGCAGCAAGAAGCTGGTGAG
>NZ_CACWPP010000200.1 GCF_902762735.1 uncultured Ruminococcus sp. | reverse complement strand
CAATTTTGATGTGTATTGCTGATGATACAAAATGGCTGTTCTTTCGTATTGTTCCCCCGCCTTCGGCGGGGGAACAATACACAACCAAATTGGGATATATCAATTTGCAGCGTCTATCATAACGTATTCAGACTTTGTGCCTGTCTTGAACTGTATGTCCCAGTCGGATATGCCCGAAGTAACGATGAAATCTGTGCCGTTTCGCCTTTCATAGCCGTAAGTGCGGTCGTTTATGCCGAACCATTCGCCCACATACGTTATGGGTATCAGCTGACCGCCGTGTGTATGACCCGATACCACCAGGTCGGCGGCTGATGCGGATTCGCTTTCATAGTCGTTCGGCTCATGGTCAAGGACTATTATGTACTTGTCGGTGTCAACACCTTCGAGCAGTTCCTCCATACTCTTGCGCTCACCCAGCGAGTAGTCCTTTCTGCCGACAACGTAAAAGCTGTCATCAACAAGCTCATATTCATCTGCAAGGATATGTATGCCGTTGTCACGCAGCGCCTGTTCAAGCTCGGCGGCAGTGAAATCGCGGCTGTTGAAAAAGCCTTCATCATGGTTGCCGTATGAGTACCAAACGCCGTACCTGACATCCATTTTTCCCATAGCTTCGCAAGCCCTCAGCATGTCTTTTTTGTTTGACCAGTCATCTACAAAATCACCCGGCAGAAGGACAATATCGGGTCTCTGCGCCTCGATGGTCTTCATGTGCTGTGCAAAGCCCTCGCCGTCAAAAGATGTTCCCAGATGGCTGTCGGCGAACATGGCTATCTTCAGCGAAACGGGCTTGTCGGTCTTTATGCTGTAATCAGTCTGCCGGACGTTGTGCAGCAGATACCAGCCTATCGCCAGATATATCACCGAGCTTGCCAGCGCCAGCCACCCCTGCCAGTTCACCGCATACTCTTTGCCCGATATGCGGGTGACTATCTTCATCACGCCGCCGAAAAGCAGGAAAAACAGCACTTCATGCAGGAAAACTACCACGCCGTTCACCGCCGACATAGTGACCGTTACCACCCCGAAGACCGCCGCTATCGCCAGAAAAGAGATAAGGTGCCTCAGCCATTTCCTTTCGCCCGCAAGCGCCCGTATCCCGCCGAATTTCCCCACCGAGAACACCATATAGACAAGCCCCGCTATCGCCGCCAGAACTACTGCCGCCAGTATTATCAGCCACATAGACTGTTCCCCCTTTTTCACAAGATCACTCCGTTTTTGTATCGTATTGCTGTCAAATTCAGCACGCAAAAGAATGCGCGCTCTCAGTATCTCCATTATAACACATAATACGGGAAATGTCCATTAAAAATATTATAGCAATCCAACTATTTAAATTCACAAAATCCAGTCGCAAAAGCTCGGATATATGGGTTTTGTGACTGGATTTTGTCTGAATTTTAAGGTGGATCGCTATAGTTCACCGACAAAGTTTTTTTATCGAATTGGCACAATTCGCCGTCACTGAACTGCTTTTCAGCGAAAAAGCATACAGCTGTATCTGCAAAGATATTGCAGATGTATAGATATATGAAACTGCCCTTATCCCGAAACAGTGCAGAAAAGCCGTAAAGACAGCCGCTGTATCATCAACGAATTGTGTGAAATTACAATTTTTGCGTTTAATATGGCAAGGCTCGTTTTTTTGAGTTGAAAAATTTTCGGAAATGTGCTATAATAAAAGGTGGAAATTTGTTTATTTTAGGGTATTCAAACAATTTAGGAAAAGGGGTTTTATTTATGATGAAAAAGAGGATAGCGGCAGGCATTGCGGCTCTGCTGATGGCTTTTGCCGCATCGCCCATGCCTGAGCTTGCACAGTATCTTCCGCTTGCCGCGCCGATAACGGCACAGGCGGCGAATGTCTCTGTATATTCGGGCGACGGCAAGATAAATGCGACGCTCAACACCGTCAATATGACCATCACGCTAAGACCGTTGAGTGCATATTACAGCGGCATGACAAGCCGGACATCATACAGCTTTGACCTTACCGCATACAAGACCGAACTGTTCAATGCGTTAAAAGCCCAAAACAGTTCTGTCTCCCCCGACAAGTGCAAGGTCATCATCATGCCGCCGACAGCGACATATTTCAGCACCAATTTTCCCAGCCTTGAAAGCGTTGATTTCAATGACGGCTTCATAAACGAAGTCGGCACAAGCATGTTTGCAGGGTGCAAAAAGCTCAAATATGCCACTTTCGGCAGCAGTATAACAAGTATCGGGCAGAATGCTTTTGCCAACGTATCCTCATTTGTCGGTAACAGCAGCAGCACCTTACAGCTGAACAATGTCACAGATATTGCCAGCGGCGCTTTTTCGGGCTGTTCTTTCAAGAGCATTGATTTCAACGGCAAGGTCAAGACCATCGGTTCGGCTGCATTCGGCAACTGTCGGTCACTGACTTCCCTTTCGTTCCCCGCATCGCTGACATTGATAGACATGAGCGCATTTACAGGCTGTTCTCTTATGACAAGCGTGAAGTTTGCCGATAATACGAACATAAGCCTCATCGGGCAGAACGCTTTCTCAAGCAACGCCGCCCTCAAGACTATCGACTTCGGCAAGGGTACTAAGGTGAAGAGCATCAATACGGGCGCTTTCCAGAAAAACACAGCTTTACAGCAGGTCATCGCTGACGGGAACACCTCAGTGAACTCTCTTCCCGGAGGGCTTTATTACATGGGTGTAGATGTTTTCAACGGCGACACTGCTCTGAAAAGCATGAACATACCCTCTACCCTGAAGCGCCTGCCGAACAGAGCTTTTTCGGGCTGTACAGGGCTTACCACCGTATGGTTCGGCAACCGCAGCGGCACTGATTCGTCATGCGAAGTGATCGGTTCTTCCGCTTTTTACGGCTGTACATCGCTTTCATCAGTGATACTGCCCGCATCTGTAACGACCATCGGCTCAAACGCTTTCCAGAACTGCTCGGCGCTGGAAAAGCTGGTGGTTTCCGATGATCTGAAATATATTGACGGCAACACGGTATTCACTGACAATGTTGAGTCTTTCGCCCACAACCGCATTGAAGATACATCAACCTCAGATGCGTATGACTATTCTTCGGGCAACACTTTCTCGGGCTGTACCAAGCTCGCCATATTGCCCAGAGCTGACATGAACAGCGCCGAAAGCAGCTGGAGCAGTTATCAGAACAAGATAAAACTGCCTTCCTCCGTTGAATGCATACCTGCGGGCTGTTTCCAGAACGACACAGGCATAACGGCTGTAACGGCAGGCAGTCTTAAAGCTGTCAGCCAGAACGCTTTCAACGGCTGTACCTCCCTTGAGACCATCACACCCATCGGCACAGAACCGATAGCCAAGACGCTTTGTTTCCCGTCAAGCTGTACAAATATACAGGCAAACGCATTTTATAAAGACCTGAAATTCAAGTACATAAAGATAATCGGCAAGGGCACAGCTACCCTTGATTCAAACGGCACAAGCAAGTATTCGGGCAATCTTGTCAAGCTCCTTACTTTCGGAGACCCCATAATCACAACAGAACTCAGCACCTGCACCATGACCCTTTCGGGGACTTCTTTTGAGTATACGGGTTCTGAGATAAAGCCGACTGTCACCATCAAGAACGGCTCTGCAACTCTTGTCAGCGGCACTGATTACACCCTTTCTTACAGCAAGAACACCACTCCCGGCACGGCGACCGTCACCGCGACAGGCAAGGGCAAGTATGCGGGGACGATCTCCAAGAATTTCACCATCACGG
>NZ_CACWPP010000199.1 GCF_902762735.1 uncultured Ruminococcus sp. | reverse complement strand
GCAATGGTACAGGAATGTCAGAGCAGCGGAAAGAAAGTCGAAGAATGGTGCAATGAGAACGGCATCAATATCAGTACCTACTACAAAAGGTTGAATGTGTATATACCGTTCCACCAGAGCCATCTGCACGGAGTTTTAGAGCCATGTTGCCGCACATCAAGAGCCATTGACACGGCTTGAGAGCCACCAAGTGTGTCTGCCGCCCGTAGTGCCACAACTGCACGGATTTTTTGCCACACCTTGCCGCTGACTGCCCACGGACACTGCCCGGCAAACTGCACGGACATATAACCGCACCTTAACGGTTACAAAACCGCACTCTTGCCGCTAAAGAACCGCACTGTTTTGAAAAAGTGAGCCTACCCGATATGCACCAAGCAGGCTCATATATCAATCCTTACTCATACTTGCGTATGATCTTCCTCATCTGTTCGTAGATATCCTGCTCTGACCATGTGTATTTGTCATCAGGCTCTTCTGAGAATAGCTTCAGTATTTCAGCTTTCGCTGATTCAGGCTTTTTGCAGTCTCTGAACAGCATCTGCCACTTGGTGTCAAGATCTTTCTTCGTCAGTGTCATGGCTCTGCTCCTTCCGGAAGTCCATGACGCTTTCTCATAGACACCTCGCCATCGATCATGACGTCATAAGCGTTGTTGACTATCCTGTCGATTATCGCATCTGAGATTGGACTGTCGTTATCCGGATCAGGATTTATCCGCTCATACCAGCCCTCAGAGTGATACTGAGTGCAGAAAATCATCGATTTTTCAATTCTCGCTTCAACGATCTCCAGTAAATTGAATGCGTCATTCGGCGTCAGCTTACGGATAAGCCACTCATCAAGAATGAGCAGATCTGCCTTTTTGTAGGCTTTTATCACCTTGCGGAATTCATTGTTAGCTTTTGCAATAGTAAGCTCGTCAAGAAGATCCGGAAGCCTTATGTAACGAACAGACTTGAACTTCCGACAGGCTGCATTTCCCAGAGCACACGCAATATATGTCTTGCCGTTTCCAGATGCACCTTTAAGTATGATGTGCCTGCCATCGTCAATGTAGCTGCAGGTCGCAAAGCGGAGCATTTTACCCTTATCAAGATGCCTGTCTTCGATGTATTCAATGCCTTCAATGGTGGCATTGGCATCAGAGAAATGGGCATTCCTGATATATCTAGTGTACTTGTTGTTCTGCCTGCGGTTCCATTCTGTATCAACAAGCATCGCAAGCCTGTCTTCAAATCCCACCTGATTGTAGCTTTCGGGATCTTCAAGCTGTCGTTCAAGCTCTGAAGCCATAGCATTCATCTTCATTGCACGAAGCTGTTCAATAGTGTTGTTGATCATTTTTCGCCACCTGCCTTTCTCCAGTAGGCAGCGCCTCGTGTAATGCCGTATTTATTGCTGTTATCTGCCCTCTTCAAAGGTTTCTCAGGATCCTTGTTATTCTTTAAGAGCGTTGTTATCGTGCGTATAGACGGTGAAGATGAGAATGCCAGCATACGCTCACAGGCGTTTTCGAGTTTCTTCTTGCCATATCGCTTACTGAGCTTTGTAAGGCTTACGCAAGCTTTGTATCCCTGTTCAGGAATACTTCCTGAGGTCAGAAAACGGTCAACAACTTCTTTTGCGGACTTGCCGACAGTTGCAGCCCATTGCTTGAATTCATCAGCGTTGCAGTTCAGATACTCTCGGTGATTTGAGGGCATATGTTCAGACTTCACGACAGGCTGGATGCTGTACTTTTCAAGCCGCTTGTGTGATGTCATGCGACAGCCTTTAAAATATACCTCAACCAGATCCTTAGTCAATCTGATCTGTACCTGCTCACCGATAAGGTCAAAAGGGACAGAATACTTATTCAATCCGTCTGAAATTAGATAATCATTCCCGACAGTTTGCTGTTTCCATACTGATGGCTCATACGGACGCTTGGGCAGCGGCAGCATGAATTCCTTTTCTTCAGAAAGAAAAGCATCTCTGCGGCAGCCTGGGCGTTTCTGAAAGGATTTGGTGTTGATAAGTTCCAGTCTTTCTGCCACAGCCTGTTTTACCTCTGCAAAAGAGAAGAACTTGTATTCACGTAAAGCTGCAGTTATCCAGGTGGTTGAGAATCCAACCGACCTCTCAACAAGTCCTTTGTCCTGCGGTTTGCGCACACGAGCAGGAACGATAGCTGTTCCGTAATATTCAGCAAGCTCACGATAGCTTTCATTCAGCTGGGTTTCATAGCGTGTGTTAGCAGTTACGCCGGTTTTTAGGTTATCGGGAACTAAAACCCTTGTTACACCGCCAAAATACTCATAAGCGTGAATATGGCACATCAGCCAGTTCTCCTGCTTCATATCAGTGCATGCTTCAACATACAGATAGCAGCTGCAAGGAAGTGCAGCAACAAAGAGATAAGCCTTGTACTGTTCACCTGTAACGGAATCGTAGTAAGGAATAGTTCCGCCTGCCCAATCAACCTGCATGGTATCTCCGGGTTTATGTGTAACACGCATAGTAGCCTTAGTTACACGAGCCCAGCGACGATATTTGTCACCAAACTGCGTGCTCATGTAGGGTATTTCTCCATTAGCGTAGGCACGCTCGCAGTATTCCTGCCAGAGCAGGGTAAGAGTTACACCTTTCTTTGATAGTTCTTTGTGAATGTAATCGTAGTTGAGTTCGGCATAACTGGAACCTGCTGCTTTTCTTTTCGGATAAAACAGCTTTTCTAGATCAGCATTGGTCACATCGTCATCGAGTGGCCAGGCAAGGTTCATCTGTTCCGCATTTTTCAGAACTTCACAGACGGTGTTTCGTGAAGCTTTTGCACCGGATGCAATGCTGCGTTGGCTGTATCCGAGTGATTTAAGCCTCAGGATCTCACGGTAATTGGTCATAGTGATGACCTCCTTTTGTTGAATTCACGCATTTTGCGTGTAACAACATTTTACCGCAGGATCTTTTACTGTTCAACTCTGTGTACAATGGTGCGGTGAGCGTGCATGTTTCAAGCGTTTAGCGTGCACAGTTTTCGCGGTCATAACGCTCGTTTTATGCGGAATATTCAATTTTACCGCCGAAACCGTTCACTTTAAGCGACGAAAGTGTTCATCTTTGCCGACGGCGCTGTTCAACTTGTGCGGCTTAACTGTTCATTTTGATATGCATAACACTCATCAACATCTGACTCAACTTCCGTGAAAGTGGCTCTCGTCAAGCGGCAAGGTGGCTCTGACGGAGCGTGCAGACGGCTCTGGTGGAACGGTATATACAATATGATGTAGTTGCTCAAACACGAAATGATGCGCTGCATATCTTAATGATCTCGGCAGGAAAGAGCTCTATGACAAAATGATCAACAAGAAGGAAAAAGAGGTCAAGGAGCTGAACAGGAAAAACAAGGAGCTCAAGCAATATAACCTAGTCTGCAAAAAGAGACAGGAGGAACTTGATAACTTCGCTGAGTTCCTGAAAGAGGTACTTGTCCAGGATACCATATCCGACATAAGCATGAGGATGGTTGTGAACAAGATAGTAGTACATCAGAATGAAGATAAGACATTGGATATAAAGTTCGAGATGAATGGAAAGCTCGGAGACAACAAAGAGATTGAAATACCTGAGTAAAAACCAAAAAACAGGCGTGAAATTCACGTCTGTTTTTGTGCTTTCAGAAGATATGAAACAAATTATAATATGTATGCTAAAATAAAACTGAGCCATTTGGGCAGAAAATGATAATAAAAAAGTGAGCCACTTAAACTGAAATCCTGTATAATAAGATCAGCTTGTAT
>NZ_CACWPP010000198.1 GCF_902762735.1 uncultured Ruminococcus sp. | reverse complement strand
GATACTTGCAGGAGCGTCCTGCGATGATATTTTTGTGATCGTGCTGTTCTCCACATTCGTAACTATGGCGCAGGGCGGCTCGGCAAAGGTCACGGACTTTCTGAATATCCCCATATCCATTGTGCTTGGCGTTCTGCTCGGTGCGGTGGTCGGGATCGGGCTGTATCTGCTGTTTGATCGGTCTTATCAGCACAAGCACAAGATCAGGAACAGCACGAAGGTCATTATCCTGCTTGGTACAGCGTTCCTGCTGATGAGCATTGAAACACTTGTGAAGCCCTATGTTGCATTATCGGGACTGCTTGCTGTTGTGGCTATGGCTTGCGTAGTCAAGCTAAAAGCTGAAAGCAAAGTATCATCACGGCTGTCCGAGAAGTTCGGCAAGCTGTGGATAGCCGCCGAGGTCATGCTGTTCATACTTGTGGGTGCGGCGGTAGATGTGCGATATACATTGTCGGCAGGCGGAATGGCTGTGCTGATGATCTTCATAGCGCTTACTTTCAGGGCTGTTGGCGTGTGCCTTTGCTTGCTCGGTACTGAGTTAACCGCAAAAGAGCGTATTTTCTGCGTGATCGCCTATCTTCCGAAAGCAACTGTGCAGGCGGCGATAGGCTCGGTGCCGCTGTCGCTTGGTCTGCCCTGCGGAAAGATCGTGCTGTCGGTGGCGGTGCTTGCAATACTGATAACAGCTCCGCTTGGGGCAATTGGAATTGACAGGAGTTATATGCGGTTGCTTGATGCTCAAAAATAATGATCAAGCAGAGGTCGGATCGGCAATGCCGTGAGTGGCTTCATACTCCCTGACACGGCGGTAAAAGGTGTTTGCCGACAAGCCAATTCTCCGCATAAAATCTCTGCCCGTGATTTTTTTCGACTTCCCTTCCCCATAGAGTTGCCCGAACCTTGTCCGGTCGATTTCGATAGGCTTCCGCCCTGTGTACTTGCCCTGAGCCTTAGCAATCTCGATGCCTTCACGCTGTCGCTGTTTGAGCTGCTCTCTTTCAAGCTGAGAGAGTGCTGCGAACACGGTCAACATGAACTTGCCCGCAGGAGTATCGGTGTCGATGTTCTCCTTGTGGCTGACAAGCGTAACGCCTTTGTCGGTGAGGGTGTCGATGATATTCAGCAAATCCTTTGTGGAGCGCCCTAATCGGCTGATGCTCTCCACATAGAGCGTGTCGCCCTCACGCACATAGTCAAGCATTGCCCTGAGCTGAGGGCGGTCTTTAGCAAATTGCGAAGCATTTTGCGTGCTCACTGAAATCTTCTCGGAGAAGATGCGGTCAACCTGATAACTGCACATGATCTCCTGCTGTCTCCTGATGTTCCGTGGAAACACGGATATAACATATTTTGCTCATAGTTATTGTTTCCTTTCTTTTGTTGATTTACGGTTGACTTATTGGCAGTGATGATGTATAATTACTGATAAGGGTAAGCACTCGGCTTGCCTATAAGAATAACCATAGGAGTGTCTGATAATGCTTACAACGACAAGTGATTATTTGATTTTTGCTGGAATAGTATTTTGTATCTGCTCTGTTATCTCAATTATTACACAACTTAGAATTCACAAAATTCTAAAAAAAGACAAGAGTCTATCAGATAAGATCATACAGTATAGACTTGAATGGAATAAAAACAACAGAAAGATGATGACGATTCCCATACTATGTTATTTAGTGTTTTTTTCTATATTAGCATTGATCAAATGTGCGCCATTTATCTATGTTATTTCCGGAGTTCTGATAATAGAGAATATCTATATCAACGTAATTTTAATGAATTACGTTGAATCAAAGATTTATGAAAAAAGTGGTACATAAGATGTTTTCTATCATAATTATACAAGCCCACGGCAAGGAGAACGCTCTCCCTGCCGTTTTTTATTCAAGCTGACTTTTCTTTCTCTTGGCAGCCTGTTTGCTTCTTTCTTCAGGGCTTTACGCTCCGCACTCTGCTCCGCGTAATCTGTTTGGGCTTTTTCAAGCTCCGCTTTCAGCTTGCTGAGTTTCGGTATGTGACCGTCGGGAAACAGCTCAAGAAAATCGCTCCTCATTTCTGAGAAGCGATGTACGGTATTCAATTTTGGGCATAAAAATAGCGAACAGCGCTTCTGTTATGAAACACCGTCCGCTATTCTTTGCTATTCAGTTTTAGTTGTCAACAGGCTTTCTACCAGCTTATGATCGTTATCTACCAACCTCGGCAGACGTGGCATTCTACCATTTGTCTGCCAAATCGAGCATTTTTTAGATTTTTGAGTTCCCCGAAATTCCAAGAAAAAATGCTTCAAAAGTCTTGAAAACCTCGATTTTTCGGGGATAGAATACATTAGAATACTCTGGAATACTTTAGGATTCCTTAACTATGCGCAAGTACCGTGCTTGTGAAAAATGATCGGGCGTTCCACGCCCTCACTTGTTTTTCGCCGTTTCACGGCTGTTTTTCACGCTCCTGCTGTGATATACATGAACAAAGTTCATGTACGAGCTATGCGACTTTTCTCTGTATCGGCACGGCTCTGAGAGTATTTTACCGGGCTTCGGCGCAGTTATGATGCCGGGTGGGCGGCAGTCTGGTGAAACTATTATCTCGGCTCTCCCTGAGCCGATTTTGAATGTCGAAATGCTTATCGTTACATTCAAATTTCTGCTCTGCATGACCGCCCATGAAAATACCCTTCTACTTTACTACCGACGTTTTTGAGAAAATGCTCATGATTTCCCGAAAAGTTTACAGTTTGTTCATGGCGATTCTCTCTCTTGCATAGTTGGGGCACGGGATTTCTTCCCCTGATGGCGATGATTTCAGAGGGTGGATTTTTCGAAAATGGGATTGCATTTTCGGGTTTGATGTGGTATAATATAAATTAGGAGTTGGCGTTCGGCTTTCTCGTGTAATCAAGTCCGGCACATAACTTAATGATCGAGGTATTATATGGAGAATAATTATAGCCCCAAAAACAGCAACAGAGGCAGCTTTGTATTATTGGGAATATCAATATTTAATGCGATACTTTCACCGTATGTCATAAATTACAAGCCGAAAATAGGCACATATCACATTTGGCTTTGTTCTGCTATCGGTGTTGCAATTGTTATATTTTCGATATGGGCAATTATTTTCTGCGTAGGTCTGCTGAAAAGAAAAGAAGGTAAAAAGGGAATGAATATCGTTCTGTTGATGCTGACAGTTTTACTATTGATATTCGGAGTAGATAGTACATTACCTTATTGTAAAGATGTTATTGGCGAAAAAACAACAGTAAAAACAAACAGTTATCTTGCTATAAATGATAAACTTGATTTTCTTGATGGCAAAGGAAATAAAGTAACATTAAATATCCCAAGTGAAACTGCAAGTGAATTTCGTTCAAATGAAAATTATGAATATGACTATGAGAACAATTTACTCAAATATTATAATTCGATAACGGTGACGTATTATCCTAATAGTGGGGTTATAACTGATCTGTCATCAGAAGAATAAGCTGAATATCATCACAGGCTGTGTGAGCGAACTCCGCTCCACAGCTTTTTTATTTTCCCCATATCTGCCGTAGAGAAAAGAGAGAAGGCAGTTGACTATGTGTCTGACGAGGGTATCAAGGTGAGAGTTTCTTACCCCGATGATGTTCCCGAAAATATCAGACAACAGAAGTGGGGCAAGATGTACGATATTTTCCTCGGTGCAATGCGCCGCAACGGAACAAAGGAAACAACTGAATGATCTGGCAATCTGCCGAAAAATGATTACAGTTACAAGAACGCTGTTGCAATTTTCGGACGGTTGCGCTATGATATAGATGTAAAA
>NZ_CACWPP010000197.1 GCF_902762735.1 uncultured Ruminococcus sp. | reverse complement strand
CACAAAGGGCTTTTTTCCGAATGGTACAAAGCCGGTGCAACGTCCTGACCGCCTGTGAACAGAAATCCGTCACACATTTCCATAACAGCTTGAAGCTCTATCTCGCTTTCTATGACAGGCAGCATGATCGGCAATGCACCGACACTTTGCAAGCCAGTTAGGTAACCCGGTATCATCCAGTAGCTTTTTCTGCCGTAATCTATAAGTGGGATAACTCCGATCGTTTTCATAATATGACCTCCTGAAACAAAAAATGGTGCTGTCGAAATCATGACAGCACCATTGCTGATCCTATTATATACGATTTGGGCTAAAAAGTCAATCATATTTTTCGTTCATTGTAGCGCCAATAGCCCGCAGTCTATTGGCTGGCGCAACCATAAATCGTTCCGCACAAGTCCAATCAGGAATTGTGGCACATACCGCAACGGACAGATACCCTTTTGGAACTAAATAAAAATAGAGACCTGAGATCAGCAATTCTCAGACTTGATCCACTTTCACGATTCAGTATTATCTTCTCCGATTTGATCTTCTTGTATTATATCAACATAAAAACAGCGAGCCGTCAATAACAACTCGCTGTTTTTCTGTATCAGTTCATTCCTTGCTTATAAGTTTCTGCGTATCCTCAACGATTTGAGCAATGGTCGTGCTTTTCAGTTCGTTTTCAAGAGCCGCCTGCGCCGCTTTAAGCCGTCCGTCCATGACCTTGTGGATATTCCGTCCGATCGGACATTCGAGATTGGGGCTTGCGTGAAACCTGAAAAGTCCGTCATCTTCTGTGCAGTCCACTGCCTTGTAAACATCATACAGCGTTACCTCATCAAGCGGTCTTGCAAGGTGCGCCCCTCCGCTGCCCTGACGAGCGGTGACAATGCCCGCCGCCTTGAGCTGTGAAAGAACATTTCGGACAATGACAGGGTTGACACCCGTACTGCCTGCAAGAACATCGCTGGTGACCTTCATCTGTCCATCAAATATGTCGATACAGGTGAGGATATGTACCGCTGCCGTGAATTTACTTGTGATCTGCATAGACTATCATCTCTCTTATTCCTTTACAACGCCGATGCGCTGCTTGATATGACCGCCGTTTACTACCTCGTCGATCATTGCGATCGCATAGTCTGCATAGCTGATAACGCTTTCACCGCTGCTGCTGAGTGTCAGCTCCTCACCGCCGAGAAGATACTTGCCTGTACGCTCGCCGTCTGCCTGAAAATCTCCTGCGGGGCTGATGTATGTCCACTTTACATCATCGTACTTGCGAAGCTCGTCAAGTGCCACCTGATGTGCCTTTACAACAGGGATAGCAGCTTCGGGGAACGGTGTTACATCAAAAACGGTCTTGGTATGCTCCTTATCAACGAACAGGCTGCCTGCACCGCCAACAACTAAAAGCCTTGTATCAGTCCCTCTGAGAAGATCTGCAAGGAACTTTACGGCATCGGGAACGATGTGAACGGTATCGGGTGTCCAGGCACCGGCAGCGTCAATGACAGCATCGAACGGTGCAAGGTCGTCCTTTGTGATCTCAAAGAGATCCTTGATAACAGCTTTTGGAGCGGCGGACTTGTTCTCGTCACGAACGAAAGCCGTAACATCAAGCCCTCTGTCAACAGCCTCTTTGACGATGAGCTGACCTGCCTTGCCATTTGCACAAACTACTGCGATTTTCATAATGTGTTCCTCCTGATTATAACATAGATTTGCAAAGTTGTAAAGATGTAACTTGTTAACTTTCAACTTACAAGCATATTATAGCATTTATTCTCGCAGTTGTCAATACTTCGATTACAACTTTGGAAGGTTACACAAAAATCAAGCGGAAGTCATGCACACAATAAACAAATCTGAATTACATTATTTCAAGCAGAGGTCGGCTCTGCAATGCCGTGAGTGGCTTCATACTCCCTGACACGGCGATAAAAGGTGTTTGCCGACAAGCCTATTCTCCGCATAAGATCTCTGCCCGTGATGTTTTTCGACTTCCCTTCCCCATAGAGCTGTCCGAACTTCGTCCAGTCGATCTCAATGGGCTTCCGTCCTGTATACTTGCCCTGAGCCTTAGCAATCTCGATGCCCTCACGCTGTCGCTGTTTGAGCTGTTCACGATCCAACTGTGAGAGTGCTGCGAATACGGTCAACATGAATTTCCCCGTTGGCGTGTCGGTGTCGATGTTCTCCTTGTGGCTGATGAGACTTATACATACAAATAGTAACACAGGAATTAGCAACCAAATTCGACACAATATAACGATAGCATACAAACAAAAACGGCTGTACCAAGCCATGAGGTACAGCCGTTTTTCATATATCCGTCTTGTTATTTTCTTTCTTTGATGATACTCTTACTGCAAAAATAGGTGATGAGGAAATATCCGCCATAGATCAGCAGGATGATGACCGAAGTAGCCGCTATTGATTCAGCCATTTTCTCCGTTCCGAATATTTCGAGGAAGAATGCGGCAAACTTCATTCCGAACACCGAATGCACGCAGGCAAGCAAAAGCGGGAGCAGGAAGAAGATACCTGTCTGACGGAAAAGTGATTTGGAAATATCACTTTCCTCTGTGCCGATCTTGCGGAGCATCTCATATCTGCCGATGCTGTCAACGCTCTCCGAAAGTTCTTTGAGTGCAAGTATCGCACCGCAGGCAATGAGGAACACAAGCCCGATATACAGCCCCATAAAGGTCGCTATCGCTCCAAGCCCTACTGCACCGTTCTTCATGTCTATCTTTGTGTTCAGCCCGAAATATCCGCCTGTTTTATGAACAGACAGTCCGCTGAGATCGCCTGTGATGCTGGTGTATTCACTGCGAAGCTGACGCTCTGTCTCGTTTTTGCCCTCCTTGTCGGCGGCTTTGTAGTTGCCGATGATGAAGTCGCCGTTTGGTGACTGACCCTCTAAAACATAGTCGGGGACTATGAAAATACCTGCATTGATATGCTGTGCGGAAATGTCGATAAAACCGTCCTGACACTCGCTGTATTTTGAATGAAGGATATGTCCGTATACTGTAATATCGCCGTCATCTTTGAGAACACTGTCCCTTATAGTTTTCATTGACTTGAAATCGCATATCAGAATATATTCATCGTCTTCAAGCGAAAGAGTTTCCTTTCCGTAAAGCTTCATCAGCTCATTGTATTCGTCAATTCCGATAAGCTGTTCGGAGATGCTGTAATCAAGATAAGCAAATCTCTCCTTTATTTTTTCTGCCTCACTTCCGCAGAAAACCTCCAGCGAAAGAGCTTCATCGCCATATGTGTAAAATCTTGTATATTCTCCCACATACGGCATGATGTCGAATCCTTTTTCCCTGCATTCCGTAACTATGTCCAGTTCTTCGCAAGGTTTGTCCAGATGCTCCGAAAGTTCAATATCCGCAGGGCAAAGCTCTTTGAGATTTGCATTCATGGAATTGCGCATTGAAAAAGATGCCGTAAGAGCGCATATCGTCACGAAAAGCATAAGACAGATAACTGTCATTGAAAAGACCATGGTGTTTACCTTGCTGCTTATTTGACGGAACGTGAATGCGTTGAGACTGCGGTGATAAAGTTTTTTCATGCTCATGATGATACGCAGGAGCATTCCCGAAACTGACCAGAAGATAAGGAACGTAGCCACAGCACCCATGGCGATATAAACAGCCATTTTCTTTCCGGTCATATCTATGTGATTCCAGCCCACCTGATAGTACGCATAGCCGAGAAGAACTGCCGCAAGCAGGAATAAAACGATACAAAGCCACGGATTTTTCAGCTTGATCTGTTCGGACTTTTTACCTGACTGTATCAGGTCAATCAGCTTGAAACGGC
>NZ_CACWPP010000196.1 GCF_902762735.1 uncultured Ruminococcus sp. | reverse complement strand
GGTTTTCTTTTCCAGCATCTTTTTCACCCCTCTTTATTATACCACACTTATTCAAAAAAGCCTACCCTTTCGGGTAGACTTTTGCGACAGACTGAGCCGCATACAGCAAAGTATGCGGCAGTTCTGTATCAGCCCTGTGACTGTTCGACGCTTTTGATCTCGTCTTTTGAAACGTTTTTCAGCGAATAGGTATCAAACGCAGGCTCAAACGGGAGTTTGATCTCGATAGAGGTCTTTTTGTCAAAGACAGCTTCTGCATTGTCAATATCCAGCTCAAAAACATGACCGCCATGCTTTCTGTCTGCTGATATGAAGTGCAGATGCCAGCCCGGTGCGTTTATGCCGTCCATAAAATCGGGATAGTATACACACACAGTTGTGCCGCTGATATTTTCAAAGAAAAAATCTTTCTGTGTGACGTTCAGCGCTTCTTTCAGCGGTATATGGTGGGCGCGGTATGATGACTCTGACCTCGCATAGACTTTTCTGAAAGTGCCGTCGATACGGACGATGTGCATGCTGTTCAGCCCGAAATCTTCCTCTATGCGAAGATCGAGCAAAGTTTTCAGATCGTTGATAGTGCTGATGTTTTCGAGTTTCACACGTTTATCTTCCTTTAAAAAGGCGACAGATGAGAAAGGCACGCCGGTTTCGCCGTCCGTTGTGTGTATGCTGCCGTTTTCGTCTGCCCTGTAACAGCAGCCGTCTGCAACGATCATCTCACCGTTCACATCTTCAAATGTACCCAGCCCGATGTCACCATGCTCCATAAGTTCGCTGACAGTTATCACGCTTTTGGAGTAGCCCAGTGCCAGTGCCTGGAGAGTCGATACCTGAAACATTTTTGAATAGTTTTTTTCATTTTTGCCTGCCATGATTTCACTTCTTTCTTATAATATTGTAAGCCCGTCAGCACACCGTTTTGACACTTTTGATCCGAAACATCACGTTTCAAGCGGTGTCCTGAGGGGCAGACTGTTCTATATCGTTATTTCACTGCGTACCTTTTCAAGCTCTTCCAGAAACATTCTGTCAGTGGCAGAAAGGCGGTAGCTTGACTGATATATCAGTACATCTTTGTTGGTCTTGCGTATCAGCGGAGTGCTTCTCTGCACCAGACCGCAGCGGTCAAGTATCTCCTGCGGCATCGGTGACACCCACATGAACGATTCGGGACAAGCCGACAAAATGTCAAACTGACTGCCCCTCTCATACACGTAAATGTGCCTGCGCGGACGGTGGAAATCGGCGCTCTTCTTCTGGTAGACTTCGGAGATGTTCGGTACGATGTTGTCGCCGTGAAGTACCTCGATATACTTTTCAAGCACTTCTTCGGTGAGCTCCGCTTCCTGCACAAGGGGACTTTCAGCACTCATTATCAGCACGTAATCATACTGCCAGCTGCTGTGCGCCACCAGATTTTTCTCCTCCAGCAGAGGGAGAAAAAAGCTCTCATAAGCGATGGGATAGCGTATCAGACCGAGATCGTATTCACATTCGACTATGGAATTGATAGTTTCCATCGAGTTTGTCTCTTTTATTTTGATGTCCATCGCCTGCCTGTCGGAAAGGCGGTTGAGAAACAGCGTGAACGCATGTGTGACATAGCTTGCACGCGGCAGCAGCAGTGAGAAGCTGACGCTGTCAGCGATATTATCTTTGTACAGGTTCTCCATTTTGTCCATCTGTACAAGAATGGCTTTGGCGTATTGCAGGAATTCCTTGCCCTTTTCAGTCGGCACGACACCTTTAGCCGAACGTTTGAATATCGGGATACCGACCTCATGTTCAAGTTCTTTTATAGCCTTTGAAAGGTTTGGCTGTCCCATATAAAGCGCAGAAGCCGCTTTGGTTATCGAGCCGAGCCGCTCTACCTCAACGACATAACGCAGATGTGTAAGGTTCATCTTATCCTCCATCTGAAAAGTTATATAATCATATGTTGATTATACCATATCAAATAAAATATGTCAATAGTGCTGAACGATAAAGTTAAATAAGGCAGAAATTCATGTAGTAAATACAATTTAGAATGTGATTATCCCGCTGATACACCAAAATAAACGATGTTATATCGGGAACCCAATACAGTTGGGCGGTTATCTTTCCTCATTGATAAAGGTATTTTGCAGTGGTGTGCTAAAGGGATAGTCATATAATTGATTAAGTTTGAAGAAAGAATTGACAATCAACCAAAAATATGGTAATATATAATCATAAGTTTATACTTAGGAGGACACAAAAATGAAGAACAAAAGATTAGCAGCAGGTCTGCTGGCACTGACATTAGTTTTCGGCGGAGCGGTACTGCCCGAAAAGAACGCGGATAACGTTGCTGTGGTGTCGGCAAGCGCAGATTCGGCAGGCTTTGAGGATATGCGTACAGAGCGTATCGGAGATTTTACTTTTAAATATCTGGAAGACGGTACTCTTGAAATCGAAAGCTATGTCGGTAGAGATGAAGTTGTCGAAGTACCTGATACGGTCAAGGGCATTAAGGTCACAGGTATAGGAAATAATGCCTTTACATCCAAAAAAACTATAACTGAGGTCATTATCCCTGATGGTGTGACGTTTATTGGCGCAGGTGCATTTTCAAATTCAGAGAACCTGAAAAATGTAGTGATACCTGAGGGCGTTGAGAGCATCGGAAACTTTGCATTTGAAAATTGTGCAAGCCTTCAGAGTGTGAAACTGCCTGCTAGCCTTTTAACTATGGGCGATGGCGTTTTTTCATGCAGCGGAATTGTTATCATAAGCCTGCCGAGAAATCTCAGATCCTTTGGCGTTGGTGAATTTTACGAATGTAAAGATCTGATAGCCGCATATATTCCCGAAAGCGTTGAGCTGATACCTGAATGCGCATTCCTGAATTGCGAAAAACTCAATGATCTGGTCATTTGTGACGGCGTAAAGAAAATTGATGTTAATGCATTTGCAGGCTGCACCTCGCTGGAACAGGTAATGCTGCCTGACAGTGTTACTGAGGTATTACAAGGTTCTTTCAATAATTCTACTATCTACTGCAATTCGGGTTCATATGGCGAGTCATTTGCCATTGATAATGGTCTTGGTCTTTACCTTTATGATGCTGATATGGATATTCAGCCCGAGATCACCTATGAAATGGGCGATGGCTGTGTCAAGCTGAAATGGGACGCAGTCGAGGGTGCTGATAAATACGCAGTAGTAGGCTATGCTGACGGCAAGTGGAAGACTATCGCGCAGGGTACAGGCACTTCCTACGTGCTAAAGGGTCTGAAATACAACACCAATTACAGAGTGGCAGTATTCCCGAGAATAAACGGCGAATGGAACAGAAATTCCACCAATAATATTTTGGTAAGAACTAATTATACCACACCGAAGATCAGAGATCTGGGTTATAACAAAGAGCAGAACCGTTTCAGGGTCAGCTGGAAGCCTGTCGATAACGCTGAGAAGTACGCTGTCTGCATGTATAATAACGGCAGCTGGACAGTCAAGGCTTATGTTGACGGCAGTAAGAACACTTTCACCTCGCCCAAGTGCGATGCAGGTGAATACACAATGGCTATCTGCGTAAAGGCAGGCGGCAAGTGGTATAAGAACCAGCTTGATAACGCCAAATTTACAGTTAATATCAAGTAACAGATCTTAGACAGCGGGGCATAAGTCCCGCTGTTTTTGTTTTCTCCCAATTTTGATGTGTATTGCTGATTATACAAAATGGCTGTTCTTAATACACAACCAAATTGGGATTTTGTTTTTTATTTTACACGGAAATCAATTTTCAAAAAATCAGGTTTCAAAAGTTACATTTATATTTCAGATTATACAAATTACTGGACAGAGTACCTGGAAAATGATATAATA
>NZ_CACWPP010000195.1 GCF_902762735.1 uncultured Ruminococcus sp. | reverse complement strand
GCTTCGCCCCCATTAAGAATATCATGTGGCAAATCCCACAAAAATAAACCAAAACAAAATAATGCGGGCGAACAAAGCCGGAATGCCTGCCAAAGAGCGACCCGCGCCGCGTTATCGCGAGAGTGAGCAAAATGACCCGTAGGGGCATTTTGGGAACGAAGCGATAACCCTCTCGGCGCGGCGGAGCGTGGGGGTATGGGGGCGAGCCAGCCCCCATTAAGAATCAGGAGTAATCATGGAGAAGATACGAATTCAGAAGATAATAGCGGAAAGCGGGTTCTGCTCGCGCAGAAAGGCTGAGGAGTTCATCGCGGCAGGGAAAGTCACGGTGAACGGAAGAAAGGTCGCACTGGGAGACAAGGCACTGCCAGGCAAAGACCTTATCGTGGTGGACGGCATAAAGCTCGAACAGCCGAAAAAGAGAAATCTGTATTACATAATGCTTCACAAGCCCAGAGGCTATGTGACCACGATGAACGATGAACTGAACAGAAAATGCGTCACCGACCTGCTGGACGGTGTGCCCGAAAGAGTCTACCCTGTTGGAAGGCTCGACAAGGACTCGGAAGGTCTGCTGCTGCTGACAAACGACGGCGGTTTCGCAAACGACATCATGCACCCGTCAAGGCATGTGGCTAAGACATACAGAGTCACAGTAAGACCCGATATTAATGATGAACAGCTGGTAAAGCTGGCATCGGGCGTTGAGATAGACGGCCGTATGACGGCGGAATGTTCGGTGGTGGTGCTGGATAAACAGCCTAACCGCGTGGTACTGCAAATGACTATCCACGAAGGCAGGAACAGACAGATAAGAAAGATGTGCGAAGCTGTGGGACTGGAAGTCGCAAGGCTGAAAAGAACTGCGGTAGGTCCACTAAGGCTGGGCATGCTGAAAGCGGGCGAATGGCGCGAACTGAAGCCCGATGAACTGAGAGCGATAAGAACGGCGATAACAAAAGGCAAATAACGGAGGTGCTGCATATGTTCAAGCGGCTTGCTGCGGCGATGACGGTACTGGCTGTCACGCTGAGTATGACAGGGTGTTCATTGAAAGAGCGGAATATGGTCAAAGAGATGCGCAAAGTTCCCGTTCCGCCGAAAATGGTATTTCTGGGTGACTCGATACCTGCGGGCTACGGTCTGGAGGGTTATGACAAAGAAGATCTGTATCAGTGTCAGTCTTATCCTGTGATGCTGGGCAGCGAATACACCGAGCTGCTTAAAGACGAGTGCGGCCATACGATGATAAACGATGCGGTATCAGGCGATACATCACAGGATCTTATCGACCTGCTGGACAGCGGTGTGTTTGATGATGACCTTAAAAACAGCGATGCTGTCGTAGTCTCGATAGGCGGTAATGACGTACTGCACATAATCTTCGATGCCGCTGAGACACTGGGCTGGGATCCCCAAAAGCGTGACTTTGACTTCGGGCGGGTAGATATAAAAGAAGCATTCAGATCGCTTACCTCAATGTCTGACCAGATAGACGAGGCGCTTGATGGCTACAAGACAAATCTTGCGTCGATAGCAGATAAGATACACGAAAAGACCGACGGCGAGATCTACATACAGACCCTTTACAATCCTGTGGAATATTTCAAGGACTGGGATATGCTGGTAGACTATGCCGACGGCAAGATAGACACTTTCAACGAGATAGTCAAAAACGGCGCTGATGCAAACGGTGTGCATCACTATACGGTGATAGACGTGGGCAATCAGTTTGAGGGGCGCAATTCTCAGCTGACCAACATGTCTGACTATGATATTCACCCCAACGCAGACGGTCACAAGGTAATAGCCGAAACAGTAGACAAGGAACTGCGCAAGGGCGAATACTTCTACACTGCTATGGTAGAGGGCGAAGAGCATTACACCGATGATGCGATAAGGCTGTTTATTGCCATCGGTGCTGCGGCGGTGCTGATAATAGTCGGCGCGGTGCTGGTCGCTGTCAAACGCAAGAGATGATATTTGATGCAATAGATGACCCTAAACTATTGCAATCCAACTATTTAAATTCACAAAATCCAGTCGCAAAAGCTCTGATCTATGGATTTTGTGACTGGATTTTTTCTGAATTTTAAGGCGGATCGCTATATTGCTGATAACGGCTGAAAAGCTGTTTAGTACGCCGTGTCAGCGGAATGACCATAATAAAAATGCGTGGACGGCGAGTGACCGTTCCACGCATTTGTTTTTGGTGTCAGCACAAGCAGGCGGCGGGAGCGCTCCCCCGCCCTGTCTGCCGAAAGATCACCGCTTTGTTGATGCCGAAAGATCTTATCCGTTGATAGTCAGAGTAACTACCGCACATGCAGGCAGCTCAACAGTCAGCCTGCCGCCGCTGAGAGTGGCTTCATAAGGCTTTATGCTGACTTTTTCAGGCTCATCAAAGGAATTATATGTGTGTACTTCGTCACTGAGTATGCACGCACTTACTGTCTTGGCATCAAAATTACAGATGTCACAGCTTATCTCAGCGCTTTCATCAAGCGAGCAGTTAGCAAGGGTTATGGTCATAACACCGTCTTTTACCGATGCAGATGACGATACCATAGGCACATGCTTGCCCTCACACAGGTTCACGTTCTGCGAATGGCAGTAGATGCACTCAGCGTCCTGATGGGCTTTGTACATATCAAATACATGGAAGGTCGGTGTCTTGACCAGCTTTTCGCCCTCTGTGAGAATGATAGCCTGCAATACGTTGACTACCTGCGCGATATTCGCCATGATGACACGCTTTGAATGGCGGTTGAAGATGTTCAGCATAAGCGCCGCAACAAGGGCATCGCGCATGGTGTTCTGCTGATAGAGGAAGCCCGGATTTGTGCCCTCTTCCACATCGAACCAGTTGCCCCACTCGTCAACGATAAGACCTATCTTGTTTTCGGGGTCGTAGCGGTTCATTATCTCGGTGTGGCGGGTGATGAGGGTGTCCATGTAGTTTGCGAGGTCCATTATGGTGTAGTACTCGTCTGTGGTGAAATCGGTGGCAGAACCCTTGTGTTCCCAGTTTGGCACGTTGTAGGTGTGCAGGGATATGGCATTTACCTGATCTTTATTCAGGTTCTTCATCAGCACCTCAGTCCACTGATACCAGTATTCTCCGCCGCCTCCGGGACCGCATGCCACTTTGAACAGCTGATTGCCCGAATAGTTCTTGCAGTATGTCTGGAAATTTCTGTATTTATCGAGATAATACTCGGCGCGCATGTTGCCGCCGCAGCCCCAGTTCTCGTTGCCGATACCCAGATATTTGAGCTTCCAGGGCTTTTCTCTGCCGTTGGCGCGGCGCAGTTCCGACATGGGTGAAATGCCGTCAAAGGTCATGTACTCTATCCACTCGGAGAGTTCCTGCACAGTACCGCTCCCCACGTTGCCCGCGATGTAGGGTTCACAGCCCACAAGTTCGCAGAGTTCCATAAATTCGTGTGTACCGAAGCTGTTGTCCTCCACAACGCCGCCCCAGTTGGTGTTGACCATTTTCTTCCTTTTCGACTTGTCACCGATACCGTCCTGCCAGTGATATTCGTCAGCAAAACAGCCGCCCGGCCAGCGCAGGACAGGCATTTTTATTTGTTTGAAAGCATCTATAACGTCCTTTCTGATGCCGTGTATATTGGGTATATCGGAATTTTCGCCTACATATATACCCCCATAGATACATCTGCCGAGATGTTCGGAAAAATGACCGTACAACTCGCGGTTGATATGACCGATCTTATCATCGGCATTAATGAGCATTCTGAAATTTTTCATTAGAGAAACTCCTTTCAATAATTTTTTTGCACCGATGGGTGCTGCCTTTCTCACGTGGAAAAGCAAAAACGCAGACCGTCGTTTCGCTTTTCCGTACACCCTCATTATACCACATTGACAAATCGCTTTCAATGACTTATAATATTTTTGTATTT
>NZ_CACWPP010000194.1:4001-5742 GCF_902762735.1 uncultured Ruminococcus sp. | reverse complement strand
GCTCATTTCGATTTCAATGCTGCCTCTCTCAACTGAGCGTGGCAGAGGTTCATTGGGGTACTCTTGAAACTACCCTAAAATCTATTATACGAGGTAAACTATGGATCAGAAAAAAGAGCCTGTGGTTCCAATTGGCGAAAAGTACACCCTGACGCTCAGAGAAGCAAGCGTATACTTCGGCATTGGCGAAAAGAAGATCCGGCGTCTGGTCGAGGACTATGACGGTGTTTTTTCCGTGCGCAACGGTAATCGCTTTCTGGTGATCAGACCAAAGTTTGAGCAATTTCTCTGCGAAACTTCTACCATCTGATTTGGTTTTTATCTGGCGTAAGTAGTTGCTTTTTCACCGAAACAGAGTAATATAGTAGATAGCCTGAAACGGCAAAAATGAAGGAGGCTATCAGTATGGACAATATGAAGTCATCAGATAAATTTCTGCTGACTCTCAGAGAAGCATCTGTATACTTTGGTATCGGTGAAAAGCGACTCCGCAGACTGGCGGAGAACCATGAGGGCGGATTTGTACTGATGAACGGGAACCGAGTTCTTTTTATTCGTACCCGTTTGGAGGAGTACTTTATCCAGATTGCAGAGAATGGAGGAAAGTTTGATGGAGAGAGCGACACCGGAGAATAAGGATTATCTAATGCCCGCTGAGGCGGTTGAGTATTTCGTACTCAGCAGAAGAAAGTTCTCAGAATGGATTCAAAAAGAGTCCTCTCCGTTCCTGATTGCGAAATACGGTAAACGGAAACTGATCAACCGGGTCGCGTTTGAAAAGTATCTGAACGAACATCCGGAATTAAGGAGGAGAGACTAATGGGAATACGAGGTAATATTCGCAGAGACTCCAAGCACCGCATCCTGCGCGCAGGTGAAACCATCCGTGCGGACGGAAAATACCAGTTCAAGTATTATGTGAACGGAAAGGCGAAATTCGTATATAGCTGGCGACTGGAGCCTACGGACAAGCTCCCGATTGGAAAGAAGCCGTGCCTGTCGCTGCGTGAACTGGAGAAGAAGATCGGCTATGATCTCGACACCTTATGCGATCCGGATCAGAAAAACATCACGGTATTGGAGCTTGTGGAGCGTTATTTGAGAACCAAGACAGGCGTAAAGCCACAGACAAAAGCGAATTACGGCTTTGTGGTGAATCTTCTGAAGAAGGAAGAATTCAGCGGAAAGAAGATCGGCTCGATCAAGACTTCGGACGCAAAGCTGTTCCTGATCAAGCTGCAGAGCGATGGCAGAGGCTACAGTTCTGTAAAGACCGTTCGCGGTGTCCTGCGCCCTGCATTTCAGATGGCGGTCGATGATGACATTATCGTCAAGAACCCCTTCGGGTTCCAGCTTGCAGGTGTGGTCGTCAACGACAGCAAGACCAGAGAAGCAATTACGAAAGAGCAGATGCGGAAGTTCCTGAAATTCGTACACGATGACAACACCTACTGCAAATACTATGAAGCGGTCTACATTCTGTTTCATACCGGAATGCGAGTCTCTGAATTCTGCGGGCTGACGCTGAAGGATATTGACCTTGAGAATCGAATCGTGAACATCGACCATCAACTTCAGCGCACATCAGATATGAAGTATGTCATTCAGTCTACCAAAACAAGCGCGGGTACGCGACAAATTCCAATCACCGAGGATGTGGCATACTGCTTTCGGTCGATCATTGAGGACAGAGTGAAACCCAAGAGAGAGAAATTTGTGGACGGTTACTGTGGTTTCCTGT
>NZ_CACWPP010000194.1:0-3950 GCF_902762735.1 uncultured Ruminococcus sp. | reverse complement strand
CACATGGTCAGCAAATACAACGATATCTATCGCATCCAAATGCCGAATATCACGCCGCATATCTGCCGCCACACCTACTGCAGCAATCAGGCAAAGGCAGGCATGAATCCCAAGACACTGCAATACCTGATGGGACATAGCGAAATTGGAGTCACGCTTGATGTGTACACTCATCTTGGACTCGAAGACGCCGCTGCAGAGCTTCACCGCATGGAGGAACTTCAAAACGCCCGCCAGGAGATGGACAGAACCAAAGAAGAAGCAATATAAAGACAATCCCCCTCATCATTGGAATGCAAGCGTTCCTTTGGTGAGGGGGATTTTTTGTTTCTCTATAGCCATTACAGATGCGCACAAAAAAGAAATAGAAGATCTGAAAATATATGCGCTGAAAAGAGATTTTCTATGATACCGCTTGCGTTTGTCTGGATTTTGGTGTATAATAGCATAGTAAAAAACACTATGCAATGACACACGTAGTACGCTTGTACGTAAATCTGATCACGGAATGCATTTGTTGATCAGTGTACAGCATACTGCGTGCTTTTTTGTGTGTTCAGGAGGAAATGACTATGCCAAGAAACCAATTTGAAAGAATGATGTTCGCTCTGATGACCGTTATCATTACAGTACACGCTTATGTGTTTTACAGTCTGTACGTTGTCAACGGTTCTACGCTGATGAGCGTGACGGGCGAAAGCAGCGTGCTCGGCGCAGTAAACGCTATGGGCGGTGTGTATATGCTCGGAAGAAATCTGCCGATCTGGGCAGTTGTAATTATTGAGTTTATCCTTGCATACACTCTTGAAATCACGGTTGGCAGCCCCATGTCCTTTAAGCTCGCCTGTAAGGTTTTTGATCCGAGAGAGACACACCCTGTACTCTTTGAAACTGCAATCATCTGTGCGACTGTCGGCATCATGTGTCCTGCGATGAGCTTCCTTGCGGCTTTCCTCTACTATCCCTACTATGCAGGATTCAACATCTTTACATTCCTTGCCAACTGGATCAAGCTTGTATGCTTTAATTTCCCGTTTGCATTTTTCTCTCAGCTTTTCTTTATTCAGCCGCTTATCAGAACGTGCTTCAAGGCGGTATTCAGAAGAAAAGCCGAAACAGCACAGGCTGTAAAAGCATAAACTTTGTGAAAAAACACAATTTGCAAAATTCCAAAAAGCATGATATAATTAGTACATAACGAGTAGCATTCTGCGTAAATCCAGTTATTGCTGCTCGTTTTATTTTTTTACGGAGGTAGATCATAATGAAAAGAATCAAAGAAGCGTGTATCTGCCAGACACTGCATTTTATGCTCAAGGAAGATGTCGGTCACGACTACGCTGTCAAGGTCGTAAAGGAAGAAATCGCAAAATACAAAGCTTCACTCGAAAAAAGCAGAACAAAGTACAAGATACTCGAAGAAACCGAGCAGCCCGACGGCTCTGTTATCATCAAGATCAAGAAGCAGTACAACACAGCGCCTGTCGGCTCTTATCTCGACTGATACAATTTCATATCATCAAAACAGCGTGTGGCGTGAGCATAAATCCAGCTTCCAGCCACACGCTGTATTTTTTTAGGAGGAAATCAAATGGAACAAACCGCAAATCAATTCTTAGGTCGTGAGCCTGTTGGCAGACTGATGAAGAAATACGCCGTGCCGTGTATCATCTCTCTGCTTGTGGGAGCGCTCTACAACATCGTAGACCAGATTTTCATCGCCAACGCAAGCTATCTCGGCTCTTACGGAAATGCCGCCAATACTGTTGTCTTTCCGCTGACGGTCATTGCTCTTGCGATTGCTGTTATGATCGGTGACGGCTGCTGTGCATTCGTAAGCTTGAGTCTCGGTAAAGGACAACCTGACAATGCAAAGAAAAGCGTCGGCAACTCCGTCCTCATGACGATAGTGAGCAGCCTTATCCTATGTGCTGTGTACCTGATATTCAGCAGCGGCATTATCGCTTTGTTCGGCGGTACGGTCAATGAGGAAACATTCCGCCACTCAAAGGAATACTTCTTCTATATCTCGCTCGGTATCCCATTCTATATGTTCGGACAGGCGATGAACCCTGTGATCCGTGCGGACGGCAGCCCGAAATTTGCGATGATATCCACCCTTGCAGGTGCTGTGCTGAACATGATACTTGATCCGATATTCATTTTTGCTTTCAGGTGGGGCATGATGGGCGCAGCGGTCGCAACCGTTATCGGGCAGATCGTGACGGCTGGACTTGCGGTGTGGTATCTCTGCAATATGAAACTCGTCAAGCCTGCAAAGACTGATTTCAAGCCCGAAAGTGCAATTATCCGCAAAACGCTGACACTCGGTCTTACCAGTTTTCTATCACAGATCTCCCTTGTAGCAGCAATGGCAGCGATCAATAATATGATACGAAAATACGGTGCAATGGACGCTGTTTTTGGACAGGAGCAGTATGCTCAGATACCTATGGCGGTAGTCGGCATAGTAATGAAGTTCTTCCAGATCGTGATTTCGATCGTAGTCGGAATGGCGGCAGGCTGTATTCCGATAGTCGGCTTCAATATGGGCGCAGGGCTGAAAAGCCGAGTGCGTGAGCTGTTCACAAAACTCCTGATCGCAGAAGCATCTGTCGGTGCTGTTGCCCTTATTTTCGTGGAGTTTTTCCCGAAACAGCTTATCGGTATATTCGGTGCAGCGAACGAGAGCAGTTATTATACCGATTTTGCGGTACACGCATTCCGCATTTATCTCTGCATGATGATATTCGCCTGTGTGAACAAGGCTTGCTTCATCTTCCTGCAAGCTATGGGGAAGGCTGTGGAATCTACTGCACTTTCGATGATACGGGAGATCGTGTTCGGAGTTGGCTTTGCAGTGATTCTGCCTCGTTTCTTCGGACTTGATGGCGTCCTTTACTCCATGCCTGTGTCTGATATTCTGACCTTTGCGGTCGCTTTGTTCCTGATAATCCGGACATATAAACAGTTGGCAGAAAATGAAGATACACATCGCATCAAGGCACTTGCTTCCACGCAATAAGCAACATATCATCCCCCTCATCTGGGGCTGGAGGATGCTGCTGCGGAGCTTCACCGAATGGAAGAACTTCAGAACGCCCGTCAGGAAATGAACAGAACAAAGGATGAAGCAGTATGATATGCTTCCGGCTGCGGCTCACTTCGGTGAGCCGTTATTTTTTGCCCGTTTTGACTTGATGAATTGGAAGGATTATGGTATAATGAAATGGTACGAAAAATGCATCTGAGAGGTGTAGCGAAATGATTGAAACAGAGAGATTAAAAATATATGCCGCATCTCAGGATATCATGGAACAGTTCATTGAAGCGCAGACTGTGGATGTCCTGAAAGCCGCTTATACAGAAATGCTGAACGGCTGTCTCAAACATCCGGATCAATGGGATTGGTATGCGATCTGGATGATCGAACTGAAAGCCGGCACACATATTGGGGAACTCTGCTTCAAGGGGCTTTCTGCGGACGGCATCGCAGAGATCGGATACGGTATCTCCGAAGCATACCAGAACAACGGCTATGCGACCGAAGCGGTCAAAGCGGTATTGGAATGGGCATTTTCGCATCCGGAGGTCATTGCCATAGAAGCGGAAACAGAATCTGAAAACGCTGCTTCAATCAGAGTGCTTGAGAAATGTGGATTTGCGCTGAACGGCATCATCGGCGAAGAAGGACCGAGATGGGCGATATCCAGGTGCTGAATTTGAATATGAAAATAATCCCCCTCATCATTGGACGTAAGTGTTCCTTTGGTGAGGGGGACTTTTTGTGTATATGTGGAAAACGGCTTGCTTTTTCAGAGCATATGAAGTATAATAGTAGGGTACATATAGAAACTTAGTAGTAAGACACATACGCCTTAGTAGTAAAACGGTAGTAATCGCATCACTACCATCTGCAGTTTATGCGGACACTCCGCAAAATCCTTAGT
>NZ_CACWPP010000193.1 GCF_902762735.1 uncultured Ruminococcus sp. | reverse complement strand
GTTCGGCACATTACCGCACTTATCTGAGTATCAGCGCCATTATCCCCGCCAGTATCGCCGCTATGATGGGGTAGCCCACCAGTGTCATCAGCCACTTGCCGATAAGCGTTTTGCCATAGATGTACGGCTGTAAATCCTCAGTGCCTTTTATGACCCACGCCTTACTCTTGCCGACCCACCAGTAGTCGATGAAAAGCCTGTCAAACAGACCCTCGCGCCGTTTATGCCGTATACCGCCGTCGTTCGGCACATTACCGCACTTATCTGAGTATCAGCGCCATTATCCCCGCCAGTATCGCCGCTATGATGGGGTATCCAACCAGTGTCATCAGCCACTTGCCGATAAGCGTTTTGCCATAGATGTACGGCTGTAAGTCCTCAGTGCCTTTTATGACCCACGCTTTACTCTTGCCGACCCACCAGTAGTCGATGAAAAGCCTGTCAAACAGACCCTCGCACAGAAATATGAACACCAGCTGACCGAAGCCCGCGAGAAAGCCCCTCGCGCCGTTTATGCCGTATACCGCCGCCAGCGAAAATGCCAGCAGTGGTATAATGCCGAAGATACGGAACAGCATGGCATTGTGCTTTATCTTCTTTTCGGTCGTAAGACCCATTTCTATGACTCTCTGCCAGACCTCTTTCTCATAAAAGCATACCAGCCCCACAGGACCGTTCGCTATGCCCACAACACAGCAGATAAGCACTATAAAACAGCTGACTATCCCCTCGATGATAAGTGAACCCATGACCGTATTCTCCCTCTCTACCAGATAAACGGCAGCAGCCTGTATCTGACCTTTTTCTTGTACTCGCGGTAGCCGTCAAGCCCCTCTTCCAGCACTTTCTCTTCGTTTTTGAGCCTTGCTGTGATGATAACAGGATAAGCAAGGCATATTATGAATGATACCACCGAACCCATCACCAGCGGTGCGGCAAGGAACATAAGTATCGTTGCGGTGTACATCGGGTGACGAATAACACCGTAAAGCCCCGTGTCAATGACTTTCTGACCGCGCTGTACTTCCACTGTGCGCGAAAGATAGGCGTTCTCGCGCAGAACTTCGGCATACATTCCGTATCCCGCCAGAAATACCACAGCCGCCGCGATGCTTGCGCCCATCGGCAATCTCAGCCAACCGAAACGGTAACTCAGCCCCGCCGCCGCAAAAGCCGCCGCGAACATCAGCCCGCTTGCCGCCACGACTGCTTTCTGTGTGCCTTTCTCTTCCTTGCCGTTAAGGCGCTTTCGCAGAAGTTCGGGGCTTTTCACCGCCATGACCACACCCATTATCAGCATCGGCACAAACAGCACCGCCATGAACAGCCACCCCTGCGCAAATCTGAGCGTCCCCGCAGGCAGGAATATCATTCCACCCAGCAAAACTGCCCCCATCAGGTATTTTGTCAAAGCACTTGTCATCAGTTTCTTATCCATCGGAACGCCCCCTATTTTAATTTTAATGTTCTTCCCAACGCCCGCCCCTCACAGGGAAAGCCGTTTTTCTTTGGTAAGTATATTATAACTCATTTCCCGCCGCAGGTCAATCAACTGCTGCGGGCAATTTCGCAACGTGTCCTTGCAATATTTTTACAGATATGCTATAATATCAAACGAGGTGAAAAATATGTCCCAAAAATTCCTTTCACAGGTCGAAGACCTTCTGCCCAACATAGTTGCGGCTGTCCTGATACTTGTCTGCGGCTTTTTAGTACAGCGTGTGGTGCTGAAACTTATGGGAAGGGCGCTCAGCCTGAAACATGTCGATGCCACCATACACAAGTTCCTTATGTCGATGGTCAGGGTGGTCATCACTGTCATCGTGGCGGTAAGCGCACTTTCTGCGGTGAAAGTCCCCATGTCGTCCATAATCGCCGCCATCGGCACGGCAGGCGTTGCCATCTGCCTTTCGCTGAAAGACAGCCTTTCAAACGTGGCAGGCGGATTTATCATACTGCTGGCAAAACCTTTCCGCGTGGGCGACTACGTTGAGATAGGCAAAAATGAGGGCACAGTCGATGTCATATCTATCCTTTATACCAAACTCAATACCATCGAGAACAAGGCGGTGTTCATACCCAACAGCATAGTCACCAAAAGCGCGGTGACGAATTTCACGGCAGAGAAAAAGCGATGCCTTGAACTGAGATTTTCCATATCCTATTCAGATGACCACAACAAGGCGATACAGCTGGTGAAAGATACCCTCAAAAAAGATAAGCGCATACTTTCCTCACCCGCTGAACCGCTGGTAGTGGTGGGCGAACATGGCAGCAGTGCGATAATACTCCTGATGCGCGCATGGGTCAGCACGGACGAATATTGGCAGACCCGCTGGGACACCCTGAAAAGCATCAAGGAAATATTCGATGAGAACGGCATAACAATACCGTTCGATCAGCTTGATGTGCATATGGATAAAGTCTGACAAGGCTTTGCGCGGCGGGGACGGTTCGGCGGGATACAGGTGTGCGTGCAGTCTGCCGCATAAAGTTCACCTAAAATAAAAAAATTGCAAATTTTTTCAAAAGGTATATACTTTTTGGGAAATATGTGCTATAATAAGTTATTGCCTGCCGTGATGATCGGAAAGATACAGGCTGTATATATGACCTATCCCGCGCAGACCCGCTTATTGGGGGACTTTGCGGCACTTTCACCGAAAGGACGGACGATAGATTGGAAAATAAGAAGATCACCCTTTACGGTTTTAATAACCTGACAAAGACACTGAGCTTTAATATATATGATGTCTGTTATGCAAAAGGACAGAAAGAGCAGAAGGATTATATCGAGTATATCGACGAACAGTACAACTCCGAAAGGCTCACAAAGATACTTTGCGATGTCACCGAAATGATAGGGGCACGTGTGCTTAACATCTCAAAACAGGATTATGAACCGCAGGGCGCTTCGGTGAATGTGCTTATCGCTGAGAAGGAGCTGGATAAAGATTCCATTGACCCTTCGTGCAATCTGGGCAGACTGCCCGATGCACCCGAGATGATACACGCTCACCTTGACAAGAGCCATGTTACGGTGCATACTTTCCCCGAGTATCACCCTGACAACTCCATATCTACTTTCCGTGTGGATATAGACGTTTCGACCTGCGGCACTATCTCGCCGCTGAATGCGCTGAATTATCTGATAGCCAGCTTCGATTCGGATATAATCACCATCGACTACCGCGTGCGCGGCTTCACCAGAGATGTGCTGGGCAAAAAGTTCTTTATCGACCACGATATAACTTCCATACAGGATTATATCAACGACAGCACGCTGACAAAGTACGATGCCATAGATGTAAATGTATATCAGTCTAATATTTTTCACACTAAACTGCTTATAAAGGAGATAGACCTGCAAAACTATCTCTTTAAGAAAGATGTCTACGAACTGACCCCCAAGCAGCGCCTCGACATAACCGACAGCCTGCGCCGCGAGATGATAGAGATATACAGCGGAATGAACATTTATTAATTCATAATTCATAATTCATAATTCATAATTGGCAAGTAAAACAGCGTGGCTGTTCTTGCAGGTCATGGGTTATGGGTTATGTTTTTATATGGGGGATATAGCTGTTGAAAAATGATAATATTATACTTGATAAAAGCATGGATTTTGCAGTTCGCATAGTTCGGCTTTATCAATACCTCAGCGGCGATAAACGTGAATATGTTCTGTCAAAGCAGGTATTAAAAAGCGGTACGAGCATAGGGGCTAATATAAAAGAAGCGATACGCGGTCAAAGTCGTGCTGATTTTCGGTCAAAAATGAATATCGCACTTAAAGAAGCATCTGAAACCGAGTATTGGCTGGAACTATTGTATAAGACCGAATACATCAGCGAAAAACAATTCTGCTCGATAAATGAGGATTGTATCGAACTTATCAGAATTCTTACCTCTATAATAAAAAACACAAAGGAGGGATAATATTCATATTGTTGA
>NZ_CACWPP010000192.1 GCF_902762735.1 uncultured Ruminococcus sp. | reverse complement strand
CGCCCTGCACGAACAGAAGTCGGAGCTTGATAAAAAAATGCAGACTATGTGCCGTAAGCGTAAGGCGATCGACACAAAGCCTTTGGAAGAACCTATGAAACAGTGGGATAAGCTGACGGTTCAGGAAAAGCACGATGTAGCGGCAGCGATGATCGATGTCGTGCTTATATCCGATGAAACAGGTATTGAGGTGAAATTCAGCATTTGAAAAAGTGCGGAATTTCGGTAATTTTTAGTGTTGATAAGGTGATGCGTAGGGCGTACTATAACCTAACTAAATCATACAACATTACGCCGTCAATGTCAAAACGTGGGAACCCGTATGATAATGCTTTAGCAGAAAATTTTTTCTCGATCCTAAAGACAGAGTGCATTCACAGGACGAAGATCAAAACATTTGCCGATGCAAGACGGCTCATTGATGATTACATCTACTTTTACAATCACCAGCGAATTCAACTCAAAACAAAACTGACTCCGCTTGAATTGCGAAGCCAGTTCATTGCTTGATTAAATTTCCCATAGGGCTTTTTTGTGTTGTACGCACAATGTTGTGCGGGTCAATGTTGGGAATGTGCTTAGTTAGATGTGGTTTTATGCAGTAACAGCTGATGCCTGAGCTTTAAGTTCTTTGACTTCCTCAAGTGTCAGTTCCGTTACTTTAAATATTTCTTCATCTGACAGCTTGCTGTTGCGGATCATTCGTAAGGCACATTCAATCTGTGCTTCTCTCCTTACTTCGTTAAGCATATCTTCGATCATTTTGCAGTGAGGAACATTATCCATCAGGCAGTTACCGATGAGATCTGTGCAGCAAGCTCATTTACTTCTTCTATGGTGAGTCCGCTGTCCTCTGCTATTTCTTCAATTGTTTCTTTTCCACGTTGAAGCAGTTTTAAAGCTATCTGATAGGATTTCAGCTTTTCTGCTTCCTTTGCGGCTTCATTACGCATTTCTTCTATCGCTTTGCACATAATGCTCACTCCTTCCGGTGTTTCTTTGAAATAACGTGTTTTATCTGCAAGCTCCTTTATCTTCATATCCTCTGCTCTTTTGCAGCGGAAATCATGAACGAGCTTTGCAAGATCAGATGTATCCTCGGCATTATTATATGCCCCGTTGACAAAAATTATGTGTGCGCCGTCATTCAGCGGTGTTCCGTTAGCTGTGTCTGTCCATTCAAAATTGTAGATGAGTTTGTTTTCGCCCCTGACATCATTTTCGGTTATGAAAATAACGTATGAAACAGGCAGTTCTTCAAATTTTTCTTTCGCTTTGAGAAATTCAACGTCTATCGCACTTGAATGGTATCTTGCTCTCTGCGGTGTAGCTCCACGGTCAGCTCGCTGTATTTCAAGGTTGAATTTTCTTCCCTTGCTGTCTGTCCCGAACACATCAAGACAGATAGAACGAGAACCGAGAAGCCTTTTCAGATCGTATTGTGTTTCTTCTTTTGTAAGCTCCAAATCTTCAATACCTGTGATAATTCT
Organism: uncultured Ruminococcus sp.; assembly: GCF_902762735.1. GTDB lineage: Bacteria > Bacillota > Clostridia > Oscillospirales > Ruminococcaceae > Hominimerdicola. The sequence continues at coordinate 4,331 of NZ_CACWPP010000192.1, read as the reverse complement.
CAGCACAAGCTGTGCAAGAGGAAGATCGTTGCGAAAAAGCTCACGCATAAAATCATCATCAAGAGGACGGTAGTTTTCAATCGTGCGAAGATCATCTTCGTGCCACTGGCTTTCGGTTTTCTTTTTTATGAGCAAGACTGCACCAGCTTTCAATAGTTTCTTTGTCATTTATATTATACCATAACAAAGCCAAAAAATCAATAGCCCAATGCCGTAAATTCGCTTATTTACGGCATATTGGAACAACTTGCAGAAAGGTCGTGATAAATAATGATCCTTATTCTTGCCGAGAAACCCTCGGTCGGGAGAGCCTTGTCCTCGGTGGACGGTCACTTGGTAGGTCTTAAAAATCCCAACGAATACGGCTGTGGCTGGGAGCAGAAATGGAGTTTTTCACAGCTCCCCATGATACCCGAAGCATGGCAGTTCAAGGCCACGGAAAGCACTAAGGAGCATAAATTCAGATGCATATCGACAGGCTCGGCAGGCGTTTACGGATTTGAGGTCAGATGTACACTCCCAAAGTCAAAAAAGGACCGTCTCCGCATTTATCGCAAAGACGGTCTGCCTATATATCACCATATGTTTATCCCGCTGACACGCCGTACAGAACAGCCCTTCAGCAGGGCTAAACAATAGTTTTGGTTTTGGTGTCTTATAGCAATCCGCCTTAAAATTCAGACAAAATCCAGTCACAAAATCCATAGATCTGGGCTTTTGCGACTGGATTTTGTGAATTTAAATAGTTGGATTGCTATAAATGGAGGACCATATATAATTACTGCTGCATGAGCCGATGTGAGATGCATCATTCGCTGTAAACCGAGGTGATGCCGAAGTATTCCTCCAGTGTCAGCCCCTGATCGGTCAGTGTCCTTGCAAGCTCATTTCCGACATAGCGGATATGCCACGGCTCGTACATAAAGCCCGTAACATCTTCCTTGCCGTCGGGGTAGCGGATTATAAAGCCGTAATCAGCACAGTGCTGTTCTATCCAGTAGGCTTCGGGTGTGCCGACAAAACTGCGGCTGGCGTTGTTCAGATCCATCGCAAGCCCCGTCTGATGCTCAGAGTATCCTGCCTTTGCAGAGAACCTGTCCACCTCTTCCTGACTGCCTCGTGTCGCCACATATCCCCAGTAAAGCTGATCCTGATACCAGTAGCTCCTGTAACCCGAAACTATCGAGAGCCATATGCCGTCATTGGCTGCGGCAGACTGCATCTGATAGAACGCCTGCAAAACTTCGTCTTTCAGACCGTTTCCGTAATTCTCGGGCAGTTTATAGCTCTTGTTCGCGATCATCACACCGCCCACGTAAGTAACGCCGTCCTTGACTTCCACCTTGTAGCCCTTTGAAGTATATCCGCCGTCCTCCACATGCTGAGTTTCCTGCGGTGCAGGCTGTTCTGTGACAGGCGGCTGAGTCTGCTGAGGCTGGGTGTCGGTGGTGTAGTAGTCAACGCTCTGCGGCAGGACTTCGTTGCCCATCGGCTGGTCATGGCGATAACCGCCGTCATTGTTGTTCTGCGCGGCAGTGCTTTCGGTAATGACTGCCGTGCCGCCGTTTGCCTGCTGTGATTTTTGGCTCGTGGAACTGCTGCTGTCTGTTATCAATATGGTAGCGGGAGCATCTTTAGGTTTTTGAGATGTCGTGGTCACGGCAGGGGAGGTCTGCTTCTCTGTCACGGCAGAAGTCTCCGCCGTGTCGGAGGTATCAGCATTGACCTCTTCTGTATGCGGCGCAGTCGTCACCACAGGTGCAGTTGTCGTCTCGCTGACCCTTACCTCGTCAGTATTAACAGTGTTGCTCTCTATGTTCCCGCAGGCTGAACATGCCAGCGCTGTCAGGCATACAAGAGCCGCCATTTTTATTTCAGTCATCATATTGCCTTCTTTTGATTTGTTTCCCGATCTTGATGTGTATTGCAGATGATACATAATGGCTGTTTTTTCGTATAGTCCCCTCAAATGCGGGGGCACAGCACACAGCCCGTTCGGGAACGATTAGTTTGGTCCTGTTAATATTATACCATTTTTCAGACATGTTTTCAATCGGCATATTTCACTATGCTTTTTAGTTAACATAAAGCACAGTTCAACAATCCTACAAAGTTCATAAAAGTCCCTAAAAATCGGCATTTTTCTTAATGATTGCCCTTTTGGGAGATTATTTGGACTGACCAAAAATTGCGGTGCAAATATATAGAAAAATATGACTATCCCTTTATCACACCACTGCAAAATACCTTTATCTCCCAATTTTGATATGTATTGCTGATGATACAAAATGGCTGTTCTTTCGTATTGTTTCTCCGCCTTCGGCGGGGAAACAATACAATCTTTCCCCCGCCGCAGGCGGGGGAAAGATAACCGCCAACTGTATTTGGTTCCCGATATAACATCGTTTATTTTGGTGTATCAGCGGGATAATCACATAAAAAAATATATTTAGAAAAAATTCTAAATACCTCTTGACAAATGAGAAAAAGTGTGGTATATTCTATTTAGAGAAATTTCAAAATAGAAAATTTTCTAAATAGAGAGGAGCAACTACCATGACAAACACAGAAAACATTACTTTTTCAAATGAAGTACTGGCAGGCTATGGGGTAAGCGGTGCGCTGATGATACTTGCGGCGCTGACTTACTTTTTCATCGTTTGCAAAAAGATAAAGCTGAACGTAAAGGCGCTTATCGTCGGGGCGGTGGTTTTCCCTGTTTTTGCGCTGGGGCTTAAAAACATTTTGCAGTACCCTCTGCTTATTGCTGACACCCCTGTGGCAAGGGCGGCGGCTGACAACGTCTGGCTGTTATGCTTTATAGGTGCGGTGTGCGCAGGTCTGTTTGAGGAAACAGGCAGGTTCATCGCTTTCAAGACGGTACTTAAAAACTGCAAGTCGCGTGAGGACTCGGTATCCTACGGATTGGGTCACGGCGGCTTTGAGGCTGTGTATCTCGGTTTATATAACATTTCTCTGATAGCTATGGGACTTATCGTCAACAACAGCGGCGTTGACGCTGTGCTGAAAGGCGCTGAGGGTGCGGCGCGGGACTCGGCTGTTGAACAGCTGCGCGGCTATGCCGAACAGACACTGCTTTCGGGACTGCTCGGCGGCTTTGAAAGGATACCTGCCATCGCCTTGCAGATAGGGCTGTCGATGCTGGTTTTCGCCGCCGCAAGGCAGAAGGGAAAGGGCTGGCTTTACCCGCTGGCGATATTCCTGCACGCACTGGTAGATTTTACGATAGCATTTTATAAGGCAGGTTACTTCGGCTTGGCAGTGTTTGAGATGATCTTTGTAGCTGTGACGGCTGTGATAGTTTTCGCGGCATACAAGTTTGTGTACAAAAAAATGGATAGAAACGAGGCTTAAAAAATGGGATTTCAGGAAACATTCAAGGCGCTCAGCGACCCTGTGCGCCGCGAGATACTTACCATGCTGCGCGACGGTAAAATGTCAGCAGGGGAGATAGGGGCGCACTTTGACATGACGGGCGCTACCATGTCCTACCACCTTAAACAGCTGAAAAACGCAGGGCTGGTCAGCGAAAGCAAAGAGAAAAATTTTGTGTATTACGAGCTGAACACATCAGTATTTGAAGAGATAGTGATGTGGTTTGAAGAACTGGGGGCAAAAAAAAATGAAAAAATTGACATGGGCAATAGCCGTACTGCCGATGCTGATAACAGCGGCGGCAATTAACTTCCTGCCTGAAAAAGTGCCTACACACTACGGCATCACGGGCAAAGCAGACAGCTGGGGCAGCAGATATGAACTTTTCATCTTCCCCGCGCTGATACTGCTTGTTGTCGGCATATTTGAGATATTTGTCCGCTTTTACGGGAAAAAACCGCGTTCGGGCAAAGATAATGCCGCCGTTTTCAGAAAGACTGCGCCCATCATCGCGGGCATCATGTGCGCTATGCAGATAGTGTTCATCGTAAAAGCCTGCGCTGACGGTCATGCGGGTATCGGAAATCTGGAGATAGACATGAACCGCGCCACCGCATTTCTGATGGGCATTATGCTGATAGCAGTCAGCAATTACATGCCAAAGACAAGTCGAAATTCAAGCATCGGCTTCCGCTGTGGCTGGACTCTCTACAACGACACCACATGGCAGAAGTCCAACCGCTTTGCCGCCGCCGCCATGACAGCTGCGGGCGTATGCACCATAGTTTCCACCTCTTTTGCAGGAGGTATGGGCGCGATACTGCTTCTTCTGGGCTACCTGACTGCGGCGCTGACCGTCTCGATGATATACGCAAAGCGCATCTATGATGAAGAAAAGTCAAAAGAAAACAAAGCGTGAAAAAGACAAAGACCGC
>NZ_CACWPP010000191.1 GCF_902762735.1 uncultured Ruminococcus sp. | reverse complement strand
TATGAGTTAGCCGAGGCTAATCAAAATCCGAACGATAATGAGGGTTTGAGCAGGCATTGCTTTCGGGAGAAAAACAAGTTTTAAGGAGTGTTATATATGAGTGATAAGAGCATTTACAGGGCAGTGATAGGTACAAATTCATGGGGCAGAAAAGCTTACGGAAAGGTGCTCAGGGGCAGCAGCGTTGACAAGGAAACTCTCAGAAAAACCGTTTCTGAGGCTATGGATCGTGGACTTGTTATCTTTGATACAGCTCAGGATTACGGACTCGGTCAGGGACAGAAGCTGATAGGAGAGCTCTGCCCCAAGGAGGCTATGATCTCAGCAAAATACACCCCCGGAAAGAAGTATGTAAAGGGACAGGTGAAAAGGTCATTTGAGAAAGACCTGAAGGATTTCAAGCGTGACTACGTTGACATTTACTGGCTGCATCTGCCAAACTGCATCGAAGAGAATCTCTCTGAAATGATCGGGCTTTACAAGGAGGGAAAAATCGGGAACATCGGCATTTCAAATTTTTCACTTGATGAGTGCAGGCTTGCAAAGGAGCTGCTCGACAAAGAAGGTGTGCCGCTTTTCGGCGTGCAGAACCATTACAGTATTCTCGCCCGTGACTGGGAGAAAAACGGTCTTTTAGACTGGTGCCGGGAAAACGGCGTGCAGTTCTGGGCGTGGGCGGTGCTTGAAGAAGGGCTGCTGTTTCCGCCGAAAAAAGGAAGTAAGCTGTCTGCGATGAAGCTTTTTTATCTTAACCGCCAGAGTAAGCTGCTTCCCCTTTACAAGAAAATGCATATTATAGGCAAGCGCCACGGCATAAGTCCTGCACAGGTGGCAATGGCTTTCTGCACCTCAAAGGGGATAGTACCAATATGCGGATGCCGCAAGCCCTATCAGGCAGCAGACCTTGATATTGCAGCTGAGGTGACACTTTCCGACAAAGAGATCAGAGTACTTGAACAGACTGCTGACAGCACAGGCGTGAAGATTCTCGGCGCTGATATGTTCAGGTTCGCTGTGAAGAAAAACCGCATAACAGATAAAAAGTACAAAGAGCTTACCCTGAATGAATTCACCAAAGCTGCTGAGGTATACGAGACTGACAAGGCAGGCGTTTACAAGATGTGCAAAAAGGATTATCCCGATGTGCTGGCAGAGCTTGAAAAAGAGCCCTTTACAGACCTGCTCGACTGCGGCTGCGGTACTGCGCCTATGCTGACGCTTCTGCACGAAAAGTATCCCGAAAAGCACTATACCGGAATTGACCTGACCCCTAAAATGATAGAGGTAGCAAGGGCGAAGAATATGGATGGCGTAGAGCTTGTGGTCGGTGACTGCGAAAACCTGCCGTTTGAGGACAGCTCCTTTGATGTAGTTATCTGCTGCCAGAGCTTCCACCACTATCCAAACGTACAGAACTTCTTTGACAGCGTTTACCGTGTTCTTCGCCCGAACGGCAGACTTATACTTCGTGACATGACCGCTGACACAGTTGCAGCACGCTGGTTTATGAACAACATCGAAATGCCTGTCATCAACCTTGCAGGTCACGGAGATGTTCATGTCTACGGAAAAGACGAGGTCGAGAGCCTTTGCACAAAAGCAGGCCTGCGGCTTGAATCGTTTGAAAAGCGTGGGTTCTTACGCCTGCACTGCGTGGCGAGAAAGCCGAACAGATAAAATGAGGAAAGGTCTTTATACCAAAGTGAGGATAAGAAAATGAAAAAAGTGAGAAACATCAGAATACACGGCAGAGGTGATAAAGCATGAACCTTTCGTTACTGATAGCAGGTGTCGGGCACATTATATGCGGTATCACCGACTGCCTGCTTGCCTATACTCCCGATGGCAGGTTTGATATGGGAAAGGATCCTAAAGACAGCGGCAAAATGAAAAAGCTCTTTAAGAAAATGCCGCTTCGGCAGATCGAGGTATCAATGCTGCTGGGTGTGCTTGCACTGTTTATGGCAGCATTCGGATATATAGGGCTTAGCCGCTGGGCAGAAGGGTACTCAAAGACCGCAGGGCTTATAATGTACATATCGGGGCTCTTTTTCATTGTGCCGATAACGGCACACCACGTTTTTTGCGGAGCGGTAGAGTGGTTCTACGTTAAGCTCGGCAGAACCGATGAGGCTCTTGAAACAGTCCTCACCTTTTTCAAAAGAACAGCCGCAGCAGCGGCTGCTTATGTGGGGCTTCTGGTATTTTCGGTGACGCTTCTGGTGCTTATAATATCGGGCAATACAGAGCTGCCCCTGTGGACTGTCTGCTTCAACACTCTGCTAATATTTTTTCTCCTCGCCCCCACAAAGCTCCCTGCAAAGGGCAATATCGCAAATGCTGTGATGTTTTTGGGGCTTTGCTTTTTAGTCTGATTTTCGGAGGTAATATCAATGCTTATAACATTATTTTTAGCGATAGTATTTTGTGCAGCAATAACGCTTATGCTTATATCAGCTGTAACTCTCATTCAAAACGAGAAGTTTTTATCATCAGCACCAAAAGAGGCTTTGGAGCTTCTAAAGCCAAGGAATGATGAGGTCTTTTACGGTGCAAGGGCTATGGGCTGGGTGCTTATGATTATCAGCATATTGATGATACTTGGCGTGGGAGTTGTATCCATCTGGGACGGCTTCAGGAGCGGATATTCTTTTTGGAGGTTCTTTGTGCGGTTTGTGCTGATATTCACGATCTACAAGGCTTATGATATGATATTCTTTGACTGGTTTTTGCTTTGCAAGGCCCGCTTTTTCCAGTTTTATTATCCCGAAGTCCAACCTGTATATAACGGACGAAAATACGGTTATAATCTTAAAAGTCAGCTGCTGAAGCTGTTTGTTATATTCCCGGCAGTGTCAGCGCTTGCGGCGTGGATATGCAGTATAGTTTAAGATAACACCGCCCTCGAAACGCATACCCTATTGTAAAAAAAGTCACTCACTGGAAAAGAAAAGTCTTATCCCCATATCATAGGGATAAGACCATTTCCTTAATCGGTGTATATATTTACTACTGAACCTTTCTCATCAACGACAAACTGTCCTTGAAGCCAACCTTGTATGCAGCTCTCATTTCAGAGACGGCAGTATCGTTCGGAAATCTATGTTTCAGACCCGACTGAAATAAACTGCTGCCGATTTGGTTATAGGCACAGTTTTCACATCTTTATTATTATCTGAAGATTCTCCGCAGGCTGTCAGAAGCAGTGCCGCAAGTCATTGATATAATAATAGCTGTCTTGTTCCCGTTCATAACCGTATCTCCCTTCATTCGGCAAGTTCTATCCTTACTTCATAGCTGCCGTCCAGACTGCTGATTGTTTTAAGCGGACAGGTTATCACTCCGATATTCACCTGATAGCCGTACTGCTCTGAGGATTCCTCGTCCTCAAAAAGAATGGTGAAATATGGTGCATTGGTAGCATAATCAATATCGCCGTTAAGCCAGCCGTAGTGGACTTCATCCTCGTTATATGGAAGCTCCTCTGTAACACCGCAAAAATCATGGGAATATCTGCTGACACTTTGCGTATACGGCAGCTTGGCGATAAGTGCCTTAGCAGTCTCGGAATCATTCAGCACCCCGGGAATGACCGTATCACCGAAATACATATTTATTTTTGTACCATTCTCCATTGGCTTCCTTGTGGGCATAGTTTTGTCCTCTGTCTGCATATCTGCATTATCCTTTGCGACAGCTTCACCACCTTGTGCGGCTGAAGCAGCCGAATTGCCGGCGGCTGTTTCTTCCGATGACGATTCTGAACTTCCGCAGGCAGTAAGAAGTGTTCCTGCCATTATAATTGCTGCGGCGATAGTTATTGCTTTTTTCATTCTGGTTCCTCCTTCGATTATCCCAAACTGATCGTCAACGATACATCTCCGCTGCCAAGCAGCTCCTCCATAGAATATCCGGAGCTGTCTGTGATGTGTCCGAGCCTTGTGTAGCTCCATGAATTAGAACCGTAGAATACTACGATCTGGTCTCCGGAATACAGCACGATGTCTCCCGAGCTTGTTGTGGTC
>NZ_CACWPP010000190.1 GCF_902762735.1 uncultured Ruminococcus sp. | reverse complement strand
ACAGGTTTTGGAGCTTTACCCGTCAGGCAATATTCCGAAAGTCGAAAATCTTGAAAAGCATATCGCATCTTTGCAGAAAAAGCTGTCGAAGAAAAATACAGAATACAATCAGGCGGATAAAAAGTCCCGTGAGTTGTCCGAAGCAACGAGAACGATAGAGGAATATCTGCGACAGGAGCAGAGTCGGGATCAGCAGAAGAAAAGAAAGCGGAATGACCTTGAATGATGATAGGCTCTCTGGCGAACGGTAAAGCGCCTCAGAGCCGTCCGTGATGATTATGGGGAAATCTTATCCGCTGAAAAGAAAAGCGGTGCAGAGAGCCATTCTCCGCACTGCTGTTTTGTATCAATTACATGGTAAAGCAACAGGGGCTATTGCCAAAGCAGCAGCCCCTGTTTTGTGTTCTATTCGTGGCTTCGGTTCGTGTCCCGGTTATAGCTTTTGAAATACTCGTCATAAGCGGCCTTGATGCCGTTTGCTTTGCCTCTTGCGATCGGCACAGTGTTTTCATTCGCACGCAGATATAATTTATCAGTTGTGATGCAGGACACGAAAAATGCATTGACGATGAAGCTGCGGTGCGGGAACAGGAATTCAGAATGCACTCTTAACCGCTCTGCAAGATTCTTGATCGGTTCATGAATTTCTATCTGCTCTCCGCTTGTCAGGTGTAATGTTACTTTATGCCCTGATGCTTCTGCAAAAACGATTGATGTAAGGGGGACGATTCTTCCGATATCCTGCGTGGTTCGCAGCAGTATAGAACGCTCAGGGTTGGTGTTTAACTGGCTGATTGCAATATCGAGCATGGAAAAGCATGATTTCTGTGAAAAATCGTCAAGAACAACAAGCGTTGGTGTAGTTAAAATGCACTCCACTCTGCCTTCGGACGTAAAGCGCAGAACAATGACCGTTACATTCGGATCGAATGCACGCATTTTATAGACGTATGCAATTCCTGAACGCTCGCCGTAGGTCATGTTGAAGAACACAAGGTCATACATCGTATCCAAAGCACTGTCCAGCAGTTTTTCCGGGGAATCGAATATGCAGACCTCGCTCTCTGCCGGCTGTCTGTCAAAGTAGGCGGTCAGATGTGTGCGGAACTGTTCTCTTTGCTGTATGTTATCCGAAGCGTATGCGATTCTCATGGGTGATCTCTCCTGTTGCATAGTTTCTTATAATATTATACCATGTTTCACGATTTGAGTAAATACATTTCGTGCTTTCATTTCGACATTTCGTGCAAAGGACAGTTTTTTCATCTGCATTTCGTGTTTTGAAAACGACAAGTTACGCAAACCCTATTGCAATTGCAGACGCTTTTTGTTATAATGGGTACTGTTGTTGATACGTAAAGAAAAGCCGACAAAGAACCTTATGGAGGTATTACAAAATGAAAATGAAGAACTTTATGGCAATTGCCATTGCAGCAACGATGCTCACGCTCGTTGGCTGCGGAAACAAGAACGACAGCTCGTCTGTTTCAGATGCTCCGGCTTCTTCTACAGAAGTAACATCTGAAGCTACTGCAATCACAACGACTGCTGTCGAGACCACAACTGTTGAAGCAACTACTGAAAAGGTCGAGACGACCACTGCTGAAGCGACTGAGCCTGACGAGTCCACTGGCGACAGCATGGCGTTCGCAGACATGGTCGATGCAATCGACAAGGCAATGAGCGCTCACACAAACGACCCTGCTGATACAGCCGATGACATGCTTAAGCTTTGCAGAGCCACGATCGAAGACCTCAAAGCAAACGGCCTTCCTCTTGGTGAATACACAGGTGAGGTAGGCGAACTTGATGAGAACGGTGAATACAGCGGCGAAGAAAATATCGGCAAAGTCAGCACCGTCAGTGCACTTGTTTGCAAGATGCCCGTATCAACACTTAGCGTGTCTGACATCGAAGGCATCACACTGGAAAGAGCTGACAGCTACAAAATGATCAGCACAAATTCCAATGGCACTGTTGAAGGTTACTCTGTTACTCTCCGCTTCGACACTGGTGAACGTAAAAATGCGGACGCAATGAAGAAAGCCAACCAAAATATCTTCTCCTACTTCATTGAAAACGGTTACACAGATACCGGAAGAGACGACCTCACAAATATCGAAATCGCACATAAGTACGGCGGCTTAGAAGAAGGTTGCCGTGTCCAGGTCAAAAACGATAAGTTCGAAATCATGATCACACCTGATTCAACAAACGGCGCCTGCGAAATCTCCTTCAACAAGCTGTAATAACACAAAATCCCCTCTGTTCCTTAGCAGGAACAGAGGGGATTATTTTTATCACAACGAATCCAGGTCAACAGTATTGCCGTTATCAGGCTTCTCAAGACTGTCTTCAAGTTCCTGTGCAGCAGCAACGCGGTCATACGACTGATCCGATCCATTCACCCTTGCAGCATGCTGCTCCTGAGCAGCAGCCACGGCTTTACCGCCAACGTCAGCCGCTGTCTGCAGAGCTGACTGCATAAACCCTTCCTTGCCCCATGACAGCATATTCTCAGAGCTCGGAATCTGGCCATCCTTCTCAGCTTCCTCAACTTTCTCATTAACATATCGCACAGAATTGAGCAGCTGATCAGAAACAAGCGTATTTCCTTGCAAATAACTGCCTGCTTCAACAGGTAAATCCTTTGCGACATCACCAAGACGACCTGCCATACGCAACATCGCAGCCTTGAGCGTGTTTTCACCTTCCATATCGCTGCCATACTTAGCGATATTATCAGCGAACTTAGACAGATCCTCGCCGGCTTGTTTATAGGAATCAAGTTCTTCTTTCGTATGTTCGCTTGCATCAAATCGCTTATCAATATGTTCCTGAACCTTCTCCTCAATATTGAGGCCGTCAACATACTTCGACATCATAGGCTCAATGGCACGCTCATAGATGAAATTGCCGACGATCTGCAGTCTATGATACTTCAATACACCATTGAATGCACTACCCAACACTCCCATGAGATTACCTCCTTATTACAGATTAAAACCTTCATCATTAGCGGCATCCTCTTGTACATCAGGAATGCCGAAACGATGTCGGAATGTCGTCATAACATTATCCTTCGACTGACCACCAAGGTGAAGCTTATGTGCTTCACTGATCAAACCAGAAAACTCTTTTCCCGGTTTAAGACCCATCTCAATGAGATCCTTTCCACCGACCTGCGGCTTGCTCACAGTTTCCTCATAGATATGAAGACGATCGCTTATCCATGCCTCATACTCGGCAAGCTTATCATCAGGCATATTGTGCTTATCAGACAACGTCAGGTATATCATATCCTCACCGTGTTTGATATCATCAAACATATAGTTCGTGCGGGATACTCTCGCTTTTCCTGCAAAAGCTGTATACGGTTTCCCGTGCATCTCCACCATATTCAACACATAATCCCGCGTTGCTGTATTATTGACAACACGATCGAGAAATGCCTTTGCCGGTGCAACACCTGCTTCTTCATGTCCGATATTCTGATAAACACCCTTTGACTCATTGAACACAGCCGTCGCAGGTTTACCCATATCGTGACACAACGCTGACAGCATAACAATTTTAACACTGTATCATAACCTATATAATATGGATGGGAGCGATATTCCCAGCTTTGAGCAAATAAACATCTGCCGTCCTCAGATCACGAGGACGGAGGCATTTTTTCGTGTCGTGTACAGTCTATTGTGTGAAACTGCCCGTTGGTTCTTGGACATTACCTCTGAATCTCTTCCATCAGAGCCGCGCCGTCCTTAAAGCCTGCCTTATACGCAGATCTCATCTCAGCGGCGGCAGTTTCGCTCACGCAGTCGAGGAGCTTGTGGAAGGTTGTGAGCTGGGCTTCAGTCAGCGACTTCTCGAACGGAATACAGAGAGCATTGAACTCGTCAGAGAACTCAGCTGAGTGAATATCGCCATGGCGGTAGTTGTAAAGTGCATCAATCATCGTACTATTTCCTTTCAAATACAGTATTATCGGAAAAGACTGCATTGAAATCTTCGATAATTGGTGCTTACAA
>NZ_CACWPP010000189.1 GCF_902762735.1 uncultured Ruminococcus sp. | reverse complement strand
CAATTTGGTTGTGTATTGTTCCCCCGCCGAAGGCGGGGGAACAATACGAAAGAACAGCCATTTTGTATCATCAGCAATACACATCAAAATTGGGAGAAAGGAAAAGACACCTTTACATTATTTGCAAAAGTGTCTTTGATCGTTTTGTTATTTGCCTGCCTGTGACGGCGCTTCTTTTTTCTTTTTGAAGATAAGCGCGGGCAGTTTTTTCACCTGACAGTAGATCATGGTCAGCGGAATGACCATCACGCAGGCGGCGAGCCATATAAGCAGGAAGTTTTTCCCTCCTGTGACAGCAAATACCAGATCGCCCGCGATGAACATGAACGGCATCGGCTTGTAATGGAGCATCATTATATCCATCGAGTCTTTTCCCAGCATACGCAGGAACTTTATGCCGTCGGGAAGTGCGGTGCAGAAGTTTATCAGTGCCGCCGAACCGAATGTGCCTGTGAACAGGAAGTACAGAATATTTTTAAAGCTGAATATGTGCATGTTCACAGACGGCGGGTCTAGATAGACCAGAAGCATTATCATCACACCAAGCACTATGCCGCTGATAAGATCTCTGCACTTTTTTGAAAGGTCGAGCAGTCGGCTGTAAGCAAAGCCCACTGCTATGAAGAACACCGCAGGTATCGTTCTGAGAGCTGAGATAGTGATAAAGCGCGTTATCTGCTCGTCCAGCGCGCCTGTCTGTTTAAGACGGGCATACAGCTGGCAGGCAAACACCGATGCGAACATCGTGCCGACAAGTATGGTCTTTATATCGGCTTTGATGGTGTATTTCAGCAGATGGAACAGCAGACGTGCGAAGAACATGGTCGCCAGAAACCACAGCGGAGCGTTGCCGCAGGTGGTCAGCGTGGCAGTCAGCATATCCTGTAAGCGTTTGGCATCATGCCCATAGAAGAAGTATTCCACCAGCATATACACCGCCGAATATAAATAATATGGCACCATCAGCCGCATGAACAGCTTGCCAGCCCTCAGCGGCGGTGAGCTGTCTGCTTTTAAATTTGCATCTTTATAGCCCATCAGCAGACCTGTCACCACAAAGAACAGCGGCATGTGGAAAGAGTATATCACTTTGATGAAATACACCGCGATGCGGTTATCGTTTTCGACGACAAGATTTGTGTGCCCCAGTATGACGAGAAGTATGCCCAGAGCTTTTACATAGTCTATGAAATCAAGGCGCTTTTGGCTTTCTGCCATGTCGGATAGTACCTCCGTCCGATAGAACTTTTGTATACAAAATGTCTGCCATTACCGTCTTGTGATAATGGCAGTGTGTTATTTAGATCATTTTACAGCATCGAGAAGAGCCTGTACCTTGTCTGTGCGCTCCCACGCAACGCCCAGATCTTCTCTGCCCATGTGACCGTATGCAGCAAGCTGCTTGTACTGGGGCTTTCTCAGGTCGAGCATTTCGATGATGCTTGCCGGGCGCAGGTCGAACAGCTTTGTAACTGCTTCGCTGAGTTTTTCGTCAGCGACTTTGCCTGTGCCGAAAGTATCTACCAGTATCGAAACGGGGTTAGCAACGCCGATAGCGTAAGCCAGCTCTACTTCGCACTTGCTTGCAAGACCTGCGGCAACGATGTTTTTAGCCACATATCTTGCGGCATAAGCGGCAGAACGGTCAACCTTTGTCGGGTCCTTGCCCGAGAAGCATCCGCCGCCGTGTCTTGCGTAGCCGCCGTAGGTATCAACGATTATCTTTCTGCCTGTCAGTCCGCTGTCGCCCTGAGGACCGCCGATGACAAATCTGCCTGTGGGGTTGACAAAGTAAGTGGTATTCTCGTCCAGCAGACCTGCGGGTATAACGTGCTTGATGACTTTCTCAATGACATCAGCCCTTATCTGTTCGAGGGATACCCTTGCATCGTGCTGAGAAGAAACGACAACTGCGTCTATCCTTGCGGGCTTGCCGTCTATGTACTCAACAGTCACCTGAGTTTTGCCGTCGGGTCTGAGGTAAGGCAGAGCGCCGTTTTTGCGGACTTCTGTAAGCCTCAGCGCCAGCTTGTGCGCCAGCGAGATAGGCAGCGGCATAAGCTCGGGAGTTTCATCGCACGCATAGCCGAACATGATGCCCTGATCGCCCGCGCCTGTATCGAAAGCGTTCTCTTCACGACCCTCAAGGGCATTGTCAACGCCCATAGCAATATCTGGGGACTGCTTGTCGATGGAGATCATAACAGAGCAGGTATGACCGTCAAAGCCGTACTTTGCCCTGTCATAGCCGATGCCTACAACGGTATCGCGGACTATCTGGGGAATATCCACCTGCGCTTTGGTAGTTATCTCGCCAATGCACATTATCATGCCTGTGGTGGTGACGGTTTCGCAGGCTACTCTTGAATATGGATCCTGTTCCAGCATTGCATCGAGTACAGCGTCAGAGATCTGGTCGCAGATCTTATCGGGGTGTCCTTCTGTTACAGACTCAGACGTAAAAAGAAATCTTGACATTTGGTGTTCCTCCTTAAAAATTGTATAACTGTTTTTTCCGAACGCAGTGTTATATTATGGGGCGCTCAATTATCCTTTTGTTCACCGCATTTTTAGTTGGTGTGCTAAAGGGATAGTCATAATTTATAATTTCGTTTGCTATACTATAAACGCGGACGTTCGGCTGATACGTTAAACAAACAGCCATAAAAAAGACCCTCACCCCGAAGAATGAGAGCCGATATGTTTCAAACAATTCCCCATCTTTCGGAAAATAACCGCAGGATTTAGCACCTTGACGCTGACGCCAGGTTGCCGGGTTTCACAGGGCCTGTTCCCTCCACCGCTCTTGATAAGGCTATTTAATTTAACAAAACTATTATACTACTTTTTTCACCGCTTGTCAACTGCAAAACCTAATATTTACATATGCGCAACATTTTTTACACTTGTTGCCGCGCGTGAACTTATATATCACTCAGCTTTTAAGCCATCTTTTCTGCGAATATCATCAGCTATCTCTGCCAGCTTTTGCAGACGGTGATTAGCGCCCGAACGTGAGATGGGCGGGGTCATTTCAGCGCCCAGTTCTTTCAGGTTGTAATCGGGATTTTCAAGGCGAAGTTCAGCTATCTCCCGAAGCTGGTCGGGCAGAGATGACAGCCCCAGTTTTTTCTCGATAAGCTCAATATCCGTTATCTGCCTTTCGGCGGCTTTGAGGGTCTTGTCGATATTTGCGTTATCGCAGTTTAGTGCGCGGTTTATCTTGTTGCGCATATCCTTTTCCATCTTGACGTTCATAAGTTCCAGCGAACACATGGTAGCGCTCATCAGGGTCAGCATGTCGATGATATTTTCCGACTCCTTGATATACATTATCTGGGAATTTTTGCGTTCAACATGCTTTGGCAGAATGCCGTAGCGCTCTATCAGCAGAAGCCCGAAGTCGTTGCAGAGTTCCAGCTTTGGCATGACGAATTCCATATGATATTTTTTATTCGGGTCATTGACCGACCCGCATGCGAGAAATATGCCTGCCGCCAGATTAGGGAAGAACTTGTCTTTCGGCAGAAAGTCCTCAGTCAGCCGACGGCTCTCGTCCATGCCGAAGTAGTCCAGCAGATAAATGCGCTGTTCCTTATCGGGCAGGCTCAGGCTGAAAAGCGTGACACCGCTCCTGCGCTCGGCTTCAGCTACATGTACTGCGTTTTCGTCCTGCAAAATGCGGCAGACGTTGCGTATGAAGAAATCTTTGACAAGCGGGTTCTCTGTCAGGAAGAGTATCTCGTTATCGCTCAGTTCATTACAGCAGCACAAAAGCCCCATCAGGCAGGCATCTGCCTTTTGGGAGCTGTTTATCTTTTCGATTATCTCTTCCTTTACCCTGTATGAAAAGGACTGTTCTTCCGCCGAAGTATTATTCATCATTCACCATTCTATTCTTTTTTATGACTATCCCTTTAGCACACCAACTAAAAATGCGGTACTCCCAATTTTGATGTGTATTGCTGATGATACAAAATGGCTGTTCTTTCGTATTGTTCCCCCGCCTTCGGCGGGGGAACAATACACAACCAAATTGG
>NZ_CACWPP010000188.1 GCF_902762735.1 uncultured Ruminococcus sp. | reverse complement strand
CCAATTTGGTTGTGTATTGTTCCCCCGCCGAAGGCGGGGGAACAATACGAAAGAACAGCCATTTTGTATCATCAGCAATACACATCAAAATTGGGAGATGTAGTTTACTGTAAAACAACGATAAGATAGCCTTACTGATATTTCTATATGGAGGACTGAATAATGTCAAAGAAAATTATCGCGGCGCTCATGGCGCTGACTATGTGTGCAGGTCTTGCGGCATGCGGAAACACTGCTGAGGAAAGCAGTGCAGAAGATAAGGCGGCTTCTTCTGCGGCGGCTGAGGAAAGCAAAGCCGAAGAGAGCAAGGCTGAGGATACAGCAACTGATGAAGAGACTACTGCCGAAAACGAGGGCAGCACAGAAATTCCCGAGGATAACCCGTGGAACAGTCCGGGAGTGGTCAACGGCAACACATTTGAAGATGATTACATAAAAATGAGACTGGTGGACGATGTTATCTGCATCGACCAGAAAGACCTTTCATGCGAGCCGACCGAGGACGAGCTGAAAGAACTGGCTTATGCCGCACGCGACCACTACAATGCCGCTGTCGGCGGGGATATTAATGCTTTTCTTGATACCATAAACTTTAACGCGACTATTGAGCCTTTCCTCAGCATGGTGAACCAGGTATATGAGCATACCAATGCGGGCGACCTCGATGAATGGGTAAAAGACAGCAAGCTCTCCGAAAAGTTTGATACACTGGACGCCGTTTCAGGGCTGTCGGAATATCTTGGTTCTGCCGAGACCGTAGAGGCGGTGCAGGCTGTGGATTTTGACAACGGCGCTGACGGTTCAAAAGAGATACAGGCACTGTTTGACAGCATAAATGCAGATGAGCCGAACACTCAGAAAAATCTCAGCGAAAAGACCATCTGGGACGCTGATGGCGAGACGCTCAAACTGAGCGACAAGGCGACTTATGCGGTATATCCCGTGTACTTCGGACGCGACGGCGAGGACGTTTATACAAGATTTAACATGATGATACTCGACGGCGAGGACGAGCATGACATAGTTGATGTTATCGGCTGGAAGGTTGACGGTAAATGGGGCATTTGCGCTACCGACTACTACAAATCCGAGAATTATGAGGACTTTAAGGGCAAGAATGCCAAAGAGATATTTGATTATGAATCGACCAACATGTACGCTGACGAATAAATAGCTTTGCAGGGGGGACACAGATATGAAAAGGCAGGATTATCTCAGCTGGGACGAGTACTTTATGGGGATAGCTCATCTTTCGGCGCGGCGCAGCAAAGACCCGAACACTCAGGTGGGGGCTTGCATAGTATCGGAGGAGAACAAGATCCTTTCGGTGGGATACAACGGCATGCCGACAGGCTGTAACGATGACGAGATGCCCTGGGAAAGAGAGGGCGAGTTCCTTGAGACAAAGTACCCTTTTGTCTGCCATGCGGAGCTGAATGCCATACTGAACCGTTCGACTGGAAGCCTGAAAAATGCAAAGATATATGTGTCGCTTTTCCCCTGCAACGAATGCGCGAAAGCCATTATACAGAGCGGCATAAAAGAAGTTATCTACGGCGATGACAAGTATGCCGACACTGACAACGTAAGGGCATCAAAGAAGATGTTCGACATGGCGGGCGTGAAGATAAGGCTTTATGAGCAGACTGACAGACTGGTAAGGATAGAGCTGTGAAATGTTTATTGTGATCATCCCGCTGATACACCAAAATAAACGATGTTATATCGGGGACCAAATCTTTCCCCCGCCTGCGGCGGGGGAAAGATAACATCAACTCAGTTTTTCCTCATTGATAAAGGTATTTTGCAGTGGTGTGCTAAAGGGATAGTCATAATGTTTATTTACTCCCGATAATGACGTGTATCGCCGATGATACACAGCAGGTCAAAGATATTATTTAAGATGGAGCGTGATGATGATGTCAACAGCATTTAAAGGTGCGGATATTCTGCTGCCGAAAAATGCAGATATGAGCAAATGGGCTGTGGTGGCATGCGACCAGTATACTTCTGAGCCTGAATACTGGGACAGGGTAGAAAAAACTGTGGGCGGCGGTCTGAGTACCTATAACCTGATACTGCCTGAGGTCTATCTTGAACAGCCAGGTGTCGATTACAGGATAGACAAGATACACCGCACAATGAAAGAATACCTCGACAAAGGCGTTTTTGAGGAATATAAGAACGCCATGATATATGTTGAGCGCGTACAGTCTGACGGACGGGTGAGAGCGGGACTGGTGGGTGCGATAGACCTGAAAGAGTATGAGTACTACAAGGGTTCGGAATCGCAGGTAAGGGCGACCGAAGCTACTGTCATAGAACGCATACCGCCACGCATAAAGATACGCAAGGGCGCTCCCATAGAGCTGCCGCACATAATGATACTGATTGATGATGTGAAAAAGCGCATCATCGAACCGCTGGCTGACAAGAAAGATGAGTTCAGAAAGCTCTATGACTTTGACCTGATGGAGGGCGGCGGACATATAACAGGCTGGCTCCTCGATGAGGACAGCATGGAGCAGGTGGAGGCTCTGCTGGAAAGATTTTCAAGGCAGGAGGCTTTCGAGAGAAGATACGGTCTTTCAGACAGACAGCCGCTGACTTACGCTATGGGTGACGGCAACCATTCGCTGGCGACTGCGAAAGAGTTCTACGAAACGCTGAAACGCGCCGACCCTTCGGCTGACCTTTCGGAACACCCTGCGAGATATGCGCTGGTGGAGCTGGTGAACCTTCATTCGCCCGCGCTGGAGTTTGAAGCTATACACCGTATAGTCACGGAAGTTGACGAGAAAGCGCTGACAGAGGCGCTGACCGAAGAGCTGGGGCTCAGCGATGAAGAGAGCGCACAGAGCTTCGTGATAGTACGCGGCGGCGAGGAAAAGCAGGTGTATGTACACAAGGAAAGCTCAAAGCTGACTGTCGGCACTTTGCAGAATTTTCTTGACAACTACACAAAAAACAACGGCGGCAAGACCGACTATATCCACGGGGCTGATGTGGTGAGAGAACTGTCAAAGAAGCCGCATTCCATCGGCTTTTTACTGCCTGATATGGGCAAGGACGAACTGTTCCCCACTGTTATCGAGGACGGCGCACTGCCGAGAAAGACTTTCTCGATGGGACATGCGGCTGACAAGCGCTTTTATGTTGAGGCAAGAAAAATAACCCGATAAATGAAATTCCCCTGCGGTGCGGGGGAATTTTTATCAGCAGGAAAACGCCGTCTGTATATTTGTCGGCTGAGATACGCTATACTGAACTGTTAGAGGTGAATGGAATGGTCAAAGTACATGTAAGGTTCAACCCCAGCTGGGTGCTGAGAAAACGGTCTGACGAGGTGATGCCTGTGGACAGGCTCATACCTGTGCTGGAAAAGAAATACTCGCTGGCGGTGATAAGCAAGGATACAGCTGAACTGGTGGGCAGTCTGAAACTGAAAGACGGCGAGGACTGCAAGACAGCCGAAAAAGACATAATGACTGCTCTGGAAGAGTTCTACGGCGATGTAAATGTAAATTGCAGGATAGAAGTATTTGAAGAAGAGGACACGGAAAACGAAGAAGCTGACAGAAGCGTGAGATTTACTGCGGAGTATGAACCCGATGGTCCTTCACGAAACGGTGGACGCGCAAGGGTCTCGGATACTGACCGAGAAGAAGATGACGATGACCCGAAGGAAGAGATAATGATGATGGAAGGCGCGGAGAATTTCAAGGCGCTTATCATGGAGATAGAAAAGCTCTCCTACGGCATACATCAGCTTGACAACATAGACACTTTTCTTGAAAGAAGCTATCTGTTCGCGATCAACGAGGGCGACGGTTATTCCTACATGCTGACGATGCTTTCAATGATGCTGGATCATCATAAGCTGGGCTATGAGAGGAACAGGAACTTTCCGAGAAAACGGGAGATACGCCTGCCTCCCCCAGCCAACGGCAAGGATTCGCCCACGCCCATTACGGTGCTTGGCTCAATAATGGAAAAGCTGCAAGACCCTGCGGGTATGATACTCAGCTTTGATATTACACACTGGATAAACGATATAGCATCGGAAGATCTCCACCTTTTTATCAGGGTGCTGAAGGACTACGCTTATAATGCAGTCGTGGCTTTCAGAGTGCCGTATCTCGAAGAAAAGGCGTTCAACAAGCTGTACCTCGAACTCAGCAGACAGATGTTCATAAAACCTGTGACGGTGACTCCGCTGGGCATTGACCAGCTTCGCAGTATAGCTGAGCGCAGATTCTTCCAGAAAGGTTTCAGGATACGCGAAGAAGCGCTCAGCATAATAAGTGAGCGGCTGGCGGAGGAACTCCGCATCGGAAAATGCTACGGCATAAAGACCGTAGATAATGTCGTCGCAGAAGCTATTCTGGAAAAGGCTATGAATTACCCCGATGACAACATAATACGCGCAGATGAGATAATGAACATATCTTCTTCTGCCGCAGACCGCGAAAAGAGCGGCAGAGAGCTTATATACGACCTGATAGGCATAGAGAACGTGCGCGACAAGCTGTTTGAAATGATAGCGGCGGCAAAAGTCGCAGCAAGAGCGTCTGTGGGGGACAGTCCGTGTATACACATGCAGTTTGTGGGCAAGCCCGGCACGGGAAAAACTACTGTTGCAAGGATACTCGGCAAACTGCTGAAAGAAAACGGCGTGCTGAAAGAGGGCAGGTTCTTTGAGCATTCGGGGCGTGACCTGGTGGGTTCGTACATCGGTCAGACTGCGCCTAAGACTGCGCAGATGTGCCGCGATGCTTACGGCTCGGTGCTGTTTATAGATGAAGCATACTCGCTGTATGTGAAAGCCGATGACACGAAAGACTTCGGACGGGAAGCGCTGACCACGCTGATAGCCGAGATGGAAAATCACCGTAATGACATGGTGGTGATACTGGCAGGCTACACCGACGATATGGAAGAACTGATGAAAGGCAACGCGGGTCTGCGTGACAGGATACCGTACAAGATAGAGTTCCCTGATTACACGCGCGAACAGCTTTGCAAGATCTTCCTGAAAATGGCTTCAAAGTATTTTGTACTTAAAGATGGGTTTGAAGATGCGGCAAAAGCGTTTTTTGACAAGCTGACCGATCAGTATATGAACGCAAAGGAATTCAGCAACGCGAGATTTTCAAGGAACCTGTATGAGCGCACGGTGAGCAAAGCTGCCGTAAGATGCAGTATAACAGGGGAAGAACTGAACACGCTGCTGACCGAGGATCTTATCAGCGCCGCCGCTGACAGCGAATTTGCAGAAGCGATAAAGCCGAACAAAAAAGCTCTGGGTTTTTTGTGATGCAAAAAGCACCCGCGCCGAAAAGGCGAGTACACATATAGAACTATCTCAGGTTTTAATTGAAAGGTTGTGCAGAGTTTGGCTCTACACAGCCTTTCTTCTTACATAATACTGCTTGAAATCTGCCGTAGCCGTAGCTGTTACCACCTTGAAGCGGAACGTAATATCAACCTGCTGAGTGCGGTTTCCTCTGCCACCTTCGGGAGCATGAACAGTGATCCTGTCAATAAGCTCGTGCATGATCTCAGGTGTAAGCTCCGTGAACTCCTCATATTTCTTGACGATGTTCACAAAACTCATTACATCGCTTTTCTTCTGCTCTGCTCCGTTTCATATCGTGCCGACATAGTTGCGAAACGCTCATCGGAGATTTTTCCCGAAACATTATCCTCATACAACCTCTCAAACAGATCATCAAGCTCATTGATACGCTTCTCAGCTACTTTCAGGGCTTTCCTGGCTGTCTGCATCTCGCTGTCCTGCGTTGTGGTATTCGTGTTCATTGCCCTACGGACAAACTCGTCCTCGTTGTCCCTTACATACTGCACCAGCTTATTCAGCTCACCGAGGACAATTTCTGTCAGTACACAAGTCCTGATGTAATGGGCAGTGCATTCGTCTGAATCGTGTGCGTAGGTAGAACACATCATATGTTCCTGATTGGGAGTCATAGTCTGCGCTCTGCCGACATAGAGAGTGTTACCGCAGTCCGCGCAATAGACCATTCCTGCAAACGGACTTACAGTACCGCTTTTCTGCCTTCTTTTCTTATGGCTGCGAATTTCCTGCACCAAATCGAAATCGTGCTGAGAAATGATAGGCTCGTGAGTGTTTTCAGTGATAAGCCAGTTCTCTTTCGGATTTTCATACAGCTTCTTATTCTTGTAGGACTTACGATAGGTCTTGTAATTGACCGTGTGTCCGAGGTATTCCATTCGTTCGAGTATATGAACGACCGTTGCCATTCCCCAATGCTTTGTTTTAGCGTTCTGATTGCATACATTCATACCTTTGGAACGGTAATATGCTGTCGGGGTAGGCACACCGTCCGCTGTCAGGATATTTGCGATCACTGTCGGACCGTTACCCTCAATACAGAGCTGAAAAATCCTCTTTACTACGGCTGCGGCTTCATCATCGACTACCCATTGGCTTTTATCGGTATCGGACTTCTTGTAGCCGTAAGGCGGGTGCGTGGCAAGCGGTTTGCCAGCCTGAGCTTTTGCTTTCTGAACGGCACGAATTTTCTTACTTGTATCACGGGCATACCAGTCATTAAAAATGTTCTTGAATGCCATCAGCTCGTTCTCGCTCTTGAAAGTATCCACTCCGTCATTGATAGCAATATAGCGGACATCGTAATCGGGAAATACAAGCTCGATCAGTTCTCCGGTTTTCAGATAATCACGACCAAGTCTTGAAAGGTCTTTTGTGATGACCGTGCTTACCTTGCCGTCCTCAATGTCAGCCATCATGGCTTTGAAGCCGTCACGTTCAAATGTCGTTCCCGAAATACCATCGTCAACGTAGAATTTGGTGTTGCGGAAACCGTTGTCAGCGGCGAATTTTGAAAGGATCGCCTTCTGATTTATAATACTATTGCTTTCTCCGTGAAGCATATCTTCCTGCGAGAGTCTGCAATAGAGTGCTGTTATTTTGTCTGTCATATAATCCTCACTTTCCGACAAAAAACAGCAGGCTATGATATATACCACGAAAGTTTGGAATATCAAAGCCTGCCGTTATCTGTTCACGCAGACCTCGCTACCTCACGGGCAATAAGCCGATTGATAATATCTTCCAGACTTTCGTCTGTATCAGAGCTAAAACTGATCTTGACACGATAAGTTGTCAGACCAATACGATACTCCGAGTAGGAGCAGTCTACCTTATCTTTCTCTATGGTAGTAGTTGTCTCTTTCAATTGTCTCCTTTCCGCTTGCGATTATCTATCTCTACACGCATAGCTGATGTTGCAGGGCGTTACTCCTGCACAGTAACATTATAGCGCGCACCGCCGAGGTTTGTCCATAGGTATTGCACCCAAACTTTTTGTCTCTGATTTGTGCGCGTAGGACAGTGTTTCGGACGGTACGGCTATAATCGTTTTGTTGTCGGAATATATATTACTCCGAATAGGAATGATTACTTTCAGAAAAGCTCATCTGCTTGCCGTACTTGTCGGCAGAGCTATCGTCAGCCAGCTCACCGATCTGCTCATAGGTCATACCGCTGTCAGTCAGCTTCTGGATAAGAGCGTGTTCGGTGGTCACAGCATCAAGAAGCTCCTGCCCCTCCATACCGCCGTAAAGCTCCGAGAGCTTATCATAGGTGAACAGCTTGCTGTCCTCTATGATCTTACGCTTGCGTTTTAGAGCTGCCTGAATAGACTTTTCGAGCTTATCGAGCTTGACATCGTTATCCGACAGAACTGCATTCGATCTCATTCGCATCACCTCTTTTGGTTTCAATTGGTATCGCAGGATACTTACATATCCAACGATAATATTATAGCGCGCAACAAAGGCGTTTGTCTATTCGCAGTGCGCATGAACTTTTAGTCAAATTTCAATTTTCCCCAGTGTAATTTATCCGGAAAATAAAATCAGCACTGATGAATAATCAGTGCTCAGTCTGTCTCAAAACCCCATATCCTCCTCGGATATGGGGTTAAATCATGCTGTGAACAGCCAATATCTGTCAAAAACAGCAAAAAAACAAGTAAA
>NZ_CACWPP010000187.1 GCF_902762735.1 uncultured Ruminococcus sp. | reverse complement strand
ATCAGAATTCTTACCTCTATAATAAAAAACACAAAGGAGGGATAATATTCATATTGTTGACAAACCACAAAGCTGATGGTCATGTCAATAATTATGAATTATGAATTATGAATTATGAATTACAAAACGCAGCGCCTTTGCATGAAGCGCTGCGCAAACATATGAAAAACCGCATAGTCCGCCTTGATGTGCCGGGTCATAAGGGCGGGCGCATGAATAAAGAACTCAAGGCTTTTCTGGGCGAACAGGTCATGGCTTGCGATGTCAATTCCATGAAAAATCTGGATAACCTCTGCCACCCCGTTTCGGTCATAAAGGAGGCTGAACAGCTTGCCGCTGACGCTTTCGGGGCTGACCACGCATTCTTTATGGTGGGCGGCACTACTTCGGCGGTGCAGACTATGGTGTTCACTGCCTGCAAAGCGGGAGAGAAGATAATCATGCCGCGAAACGTCCACAGAAGCGCCATAAACGCACTGGTGGTCTGCGGTGCGGTGCCTGTTTATGTTGATCCGGGTACAAACAAGCGGCTGGGCATACCGCTGGGCATGTCGGTGGCAGATGTCGAAAAAGCCATACTCGCTAACCCCGATGCTAAGGCAGTGCTGGTAAATAACCCCACCTACTACGGCATTTGCTCGGATATACGCGGTATCGTCAAACTGGCACATAAACACGGCATGCTGGTGCTGGCTGATGAAGCACACGGCACTCACCTGTATTTCGGTGAGGGTCTGCCATGTTCCGCTATGGCGGCGGGTGCTGATATGGCGGCTGTCAGCATACATAAGACGGGCGGCAGCCTTACGCAGTCATCACTGCTTCTCTGCCGTGACAGCGTTTCAGAGGGCTATGTGCGTCAGATAATCAACCTGACCCAGACCACCAGCGGCTCTTACCTGCTGATGGTGAGCCTTGACCTTGCAAGGAAAAATCTGGCACTCAACGGCAAGGAACTTTTCGCAAGGTCGGTGGCATACTCCGATTACGCCCGTGAGGAGATAAACAAGATAGGCGGTTATTATGCCTACGGCAAGGAACTTGAAAACGGCGACGATTTCTATGCTTTTGACTCCACTAAGCTGAGCGTCCATACACGCGATATAGGTCTTGCAGGTGTGGAGGTCTATGACATTCTGCGAGATGACTATGATATACAGATAGAGTTCGGCGACATCGGCAATATCCTTGCCATAGTTTCGGCGGGAGACCGTGAACTGGAGATAGAGCGCTTCATATCAGCACTCAGCGAGATAAAGCGGCTCTATTCAAAAGACCCCACAGGTCTTTTCGACCATGAGTATATCGACCCGCAGGTGGAGATGAGTCCGCAGAAAGCCTTTTACAGCGACAAGCGCCCCATGTGGATAAATGAGAGCGCGGGTCAGATATGCGGCGAGTTCGTGATGTGCTACCCTCCTGGAATACCGATACTTGCGCCGGGCGAACGCATCACAAAAGAGATAATCAGCTACATCAATTACTGCAAGGAGAAAGGCTGTCTGCTGACAGGTACTGAGGACCTGGAGATAAATTATATCAATGTGGTTGGCTGAATATCAGCTGAAAAATGTGTTTTATAAGACAGCTGCGCGTGTGTGCGGCTGTCTTTTTTGCTTTTTACTGATTATCCGCGGGAAGCGATATGATAAAACAAATCTTTCATCATCGGCAATATCAAAATCGGGAGATAAAGGTGTAACAGTGAACAGCTGTTAAGATGTTTATTTCTCCCGCCTGATGTTGTCAATGCCCGCTGAAAGGCTGTTTGGTGCGGGAGGGCAGTCTTACCGGATCTATGGCGGACAGCGTATATCTTTCCCCCGCCGCAGGCGGGGGAAAGATAACATCAACTCAGTTTTTCCTCATTGATAAAGGAAGGTATTTTGCAGTGGTGTGTTAAGGGGATAGTCATAATAAAAATTGTGGTTATCCCGCTGACACACCACAAAAACAGCCAAAAACAGCGGCTATACAGAACTTAAGGTTCTTGGCGTATATTTTTCCCCCGCCGCAGGCGGGGGAAAAATATGGGGCGCTCAATTATCCTTTTGTTTTCCGCATTTTTAGTTGGTGTGCTAAAGGGATAATCACAAAAATTAATAACATGCCCTTGAAAAGAATAAAGATGTGTGCTATAATTTCAATAAGGTGGTATGCCGCCTGTAACAGTAACGCAGTATGTGAAAGGGGTGCGCGTATGTATAGTGTAAAAAATCTGCCCGCTGAGGTCAATTCTCTCAGGGAAGTCCACGGGTGCGGTTATGAAGTCAAAGATGTGCTGACACTTCTCTCAAACATGATGGCTGAATTGAAAGCACTGGAAGAATGCTGGCAGCTCAAAAGCTGGAACAAAGAATTCACCAAGCCCGAGCCATACCGTAAAACACGCCTGCGTGCCGCCCGCATGAACGGCTATAACGCTGAGGACGTTCAGAAACTGTTGAAAGACCTTGACGATAAGATCACGCAGATGCGCCTGAAGCTCGATGTTGAACGCGACAAGAAAAACTGGAACCAGGAGTGGCAGACCAACGGATAAACCCCTCACCCGCTTGCACAGGGCAGGGGCAGATATATGGGTAAACCGATGTAATGAAGGGAATGGTAAAAATGAGAACAAAAAAGTTTGCAGCTGTCCTCTGCGCGGCTGTGCTGACTTTGGGTATGTCAGCATGCGGCGGCAAAACAGCCGATGACAGCGAAAAAAAAGCCGACAGTGCTTCTTCGGCTGAGGTCAAGAGCGAACAGACAGGAAATGAAACTGCTGACGGTGGTGACGTGCTGTCAAAGCCGTTTGAAACGACTTGTGACGGTTCTGCAAAAGTCACTGTATCGGGTGACAAGTTCATGGTCGGCGGCAAGGAAATATGGTTCAACGGTGTCAATACTCCGTGGGATAAGTGGAACGACTTCGGAGGCGGTTTCAATTTCGATTTCTGGCAGGAGCATTTTGAAAAGCTCCATAAATCGGGAGTCAACGCATGCCGCATCTGGATAAGCTGTAACGGCGATGTGGGCATGAAGATCTCGCCCGACGGCACTTTTGAGGGCGCTGAGACCTCTCACTGGGAGGATCTGGATACACTGTTCATGCTGGCTGAGAATTATCAGATCTACGTGATGGCAACCGTACAGTCTTTTGACCACTATAAGGACTCAAATAAGAATTACGAGGCTTGGCGCACGCTGATACAGTCCCCCGAGCATACAGATGAGTATGTGGATAACTACATAATACCGCTGGTCAAGCGCTATGATGCATGCGACTACCTCTGGTCGGTGGATCTCTGCAACGAGCCTGACTGGATAATCGAGAACTCCGAGTGCGGCAAGCTGGACTGGCTCTCGCTGGAACAGTATTACGCTAAGGCTTGCTCTGCCATACATGCAAATTCCGATGTGCTGGTAACTGTCGGCATGGGCATGATAAAGTATAACTCCGATAAGCAGAACGGCAACAAGATCTCAGATGAAGAACTGCAAAGCATCGACATCGGCAAATATGACAGTTCCCTCGCCTACGTTGATTTCTGGTCTACCCACTGGTATGACTGGATGATACCCAACTGGGGCACTATCTACGAAAATACCCCCGAAGAATTCGGGCTTGAAACTTCAAAGCCCGCCGTTATAGGTGAGCTTCCCGCTAAGGGCAAGGACGGCTACGATATATCGAATGTTTACGAGACCGCCTATAACAACGGCTATCAGGGCGTTTTCGCATGGAAGTCCAGCGGCACGGACGACGGCTGCGGACTGTGGCTGGATATTCAGCCCGCCATCGAAAAGATGATGACTGTCTGCGAAGATAAGATATTCCCACTTGGCAAAAAATAACAGCAAAGCGCACATCTGAAAAGGTGTGCGCTTATATTTATGGTATCCCAATTTGGTTGTGTATTGTTCCCCCGCCGCAGGCGGGGGAACAATATGGGGCGCTCAATTATCCTTTTGTTTACCGCATTTTTAGTTGGTGTGCTAAAGGGATAGTCATAATAAAGTTTTCAAATACTCCACATAGAACATTCGGCAATATGTTTGAAAACTTATGTCGATTGATATAAAATATGCTGAAAACTATTGTGAGTTATCAACAATGATGAACTTTGCTTGTTGCTTTTTTAATGTAATTGTGATATAATTTTGAATATAAAATGACCCGCTACATACTGTCTAAGGAGGGAAACAATGCCCTTTACTACACAATTCAAAATAGTTATGTATGCCTCGTTGATGATCATAGGCTGTACAGGCATACTTTTTACACTGCTGAACCGCCGGACCGACAAACATCAGAACAAGATATATCTGGCACTGCTGATAATGGTGGTCTGCAACTGCATTTCCGAGATGATCGCTGCTGCGGCGACCCCCTATTGCACCGTCTCTTCGGGGGCGGCGTTTGCCGTGAAGTTCGGACATTTTTCGTATTTTCTCGTACATGCACTGATCTCGCCGATGTTCTACCTGTACGTGCTTTCAGTCTGCGGCGCGAACCTCATGGGCAAGCGAAAACGCTATATCATCAGCTTCATACCGTCCATACTGTTTGAACTGATGGTGATGGTCAACCCGTTCACCAAACTGGTATACTACTATGACCGCAATATGGAATACCACCGCAACTGGGGACTTATGCTGATATACGCCGAAGCAGGGCTGTATATGATGATGGCGGTGTTCATGCTGATGTTCTCGTGGCGTGCGCTGAACACCAAGCGCAGGACTGCGCTGATATACTTTTTCTTTATCGTTATGATAGGTCTCAGTGTACAGCTGTATAACTATGACCTCAGAACAGAACTTCTCAGTGAGATAGTCGCACTGCTGGGCGTAATGATCTCCATTGAGATAGAGGACGACCGTATCGACGCGGGCATGGGCATCTATAACCGCCGCGCCCTCACCGCCGATATGAATACCTATATCGTCAGCGGCAGAAGCCTTTACCTGCTGTGCGTAAAAATAACCAACACCGAGATAATCAAACGCGCCACAGGTTCGGATAATACCGATGCGCTGTCAAAACTGGTGGCGGAATACCTGAAAACTCTTGTGCCGCGATACTATATTTACAGCACCAATCCCGATACTTTTATCCTCACCCTGATGGAATGTGATGAACAGAAGGCTGTCTGGCTGGCGGGTACGATAGCTTCCCGCTTTGAACAGCCATGGAGCATCGGCGATAACGAGATACCTCTGCGCGTTATGCTTATGGCGGCAGATGTTCCTGCGCGTATACACAACGTCAGCGATGCGCTGTACATGGCTGACAGCCCTGTTCCCACAAAGGTAGATAAAAATATCCTGACAGGTTCTGACCTTGACTACCTGCTTCGCCGTGCTGCGGTGGAAAGCTCGATAACAGTGGGCTTGAAAGACCATTTCTTTGAGGTGTTCTACCAGCCCACATATTACGTTAAGGAGAACCGCCTGCACGGTGCAGAAGCGCTCATACGCCTGCACGACCCCGAGCTTGGCAACCTCTTCCCCGATGAATTCATACCCATCGCTGAACAGATAGGTCTTATCGACGAGGTGGACGATTACGTGCTACGCGAAGTCTGCGACTTTATCAGGAGCGGTCTGCCAAAGAAATACGGCATGGACTGCATCAACGTGAACCTTTCGGTGCTTCAGTGCATGCAGCCGAACTTTGCCGAGCATATCATCGGCATAGTCGAAGAATACGGCATCGACAAACATATGATAAATTTCGAGATAACCGAGTCCATAGCTGCCAGCGATTATGTCACCCTCAGCAGAGTGGTGCGCCTGCTGAAAAAACAGGGCTTCAAATTCTCGATGGACGACTACGGCACGGGATACTCGAATATGCAGTCGATATTCAGGCTGGATTTTGACATAGTAAAGATCGACAAGAGCATTTTGTGGAGCGCCGAAAAAGGTCAGCTGGGGCAGATAATCCTGGACAGCAGTGTGCGCATGATAAGACATATGTATGCTAAAATAAAACTGAGCCAGATAGCCTCAAAATGATAATAAAAAAGTGAGCCACTAAAAACTAAAATCCTGTATAATAAGAGAAAGAGC
>NZ_CACWPP010000186.1 GCF_902762735.1 uncultured Ruminococcus sp. | reverse complement strand
GTTGTGCTGTATGAGAGGTTGATCTTGTAAGTAAGCTCGATCTTGCCCTCATCATTTATGCCGAACCATTCGCTCTGGTTCCATTTCCACTTCTGGCTCATGTAGAAGCCCATAGCACCTACGTTGTACCAGCCGTCGTTCTTGTCAGTTTCTGTTTTGCTGGGGTATACCACATCGCTCAGCTTAGTAGCAGATGCGCTCACAGCCATCATTGTTGCTGCAATAACAGCTGCGGAAAGACCGGCGAAAATTCTCTTTACCTTCATGTTCAATTCCTCCATATTTCATATTCGGGCACCCTTGCCCTTTCACTGATATAAATATATCACATATATTATAATTTTTATACTAAAAATATAATATTTGTATTCAAAATCTAATCTAATTGTAATCGTTATCAATATAGATGCACAAAAATCAGATGTTTTTGGCATTTTTTACCTTATCTATGGTCTTAAAACGGTCCTGTTATGTATTTTTATATTGATTATTGTGGTTATCCCGCTGACACACCACAAAAACAGCGGCTATACAGAACTTAAGGTTCTTGGCGTATATTTTTAGTTGGTGTGCTAAAGGGATAGTCATATTTCAGATATATCCCGTTCGCGGATACAATGAGCGCGTTAACTGCAAGAGATCCGTGTTAAATTTCTGATGTAGTTCGTTATTATTTATTGACAACGTGAACTGCCCATGTTAAAATAGTAATATGTGTTGAAAAGAGGTGTGATATGGAAATCAATTATATACATGAACCCACCGATCTCCAGTGCGGTCAGGCGGTGCTGGCTATGGTGCTGGGGATACCTGTCAGACAGGTGGCTGATGAACTGCAAAACTACCGTGAGACCGATCTTAAAGAGATGAAGTCCTATCTGCGAAGTCATGGTATGCATATTTCCGATGAACGGATAGCTTTTGCAGACAAGTCTGAACTTCCGCCGCTGTGCCTGCTTAGTCTTGAGACTCCCAGGTGCTGGCACTGGTCATTGTTCTGCGAGGGCACTTTTTACGACCCCGAACATGGTGTGCTGAAAGAACTGCCCGAGACCGCACGCAGGTATTATTGGAAAATATCTCCGTGATGCCTCATTCTGCCGCTCTTTGCTGTCTTATGCATACTGCGGCAGATTTTTTTATTTTTTTTGCAATCAGATGACTTTCTGTTTCGTATTATAGTTGAAGATCTTCAAAGACCCGCGGGAGGTGATAAAGGTGATATTCAGTGTAGATGAAGTTGTTGAACGCTATGCAGACCATATTTATCGTGCGGCTTATTCATATCTGGGTTCAGCCCATGAGGCTGAGGACGTTGTCAGCGATGTGCTGATGAAATATTTTTCTGTATGCATGACATTGGATATTGAAAGTGCTGAGCATCTGAAAGCATGGCTCCTGAGAACGGCTGTCAACAGATGCAAGGACATAGTTCGCTCGGCAAGATGGAAGAAGTCAGCAGAATTGACTGACATACATAAGGCTGAATTTGCCTGGTCAGAAAAGGAAATTGATGTTAAAGCGGCGCTGGACAGTCTTACTGAAAAATACCGCATCGTGGTTTACCTTTATTACTATGAGGAGTACAAAACAGAGGAGATAGCTGAAATACTCAGACTGCCAAAAGGCACTGTCGTTTCAAGACTTGACAGGGCACGCAGGCAGCTGAGGAACAAGCTGGCAGACTATGGAGAGGGGCTGTGAACATGAGTGATATTAAAAAGTATTACGATAAAGTTTCTCTTTCCGAGAACAAAAAAGCAGAGCTTAAAGCAGTGCTGAAACAGAACTTTCCTCAGTTTGCCGAAAACAATAGCGGCGAAACGGAGGTCATCACTATGGAGAACAGTTTGACACTTAACAACGGCGGAAAAGCGAAAGTCCGCAGTAAATGGTTTACAGGAGGTATCATCGCGGGTGC
Organism: uncultured Ruminococcus sp.; assembly: GCF_902762735.1. GTDB lineage: Bacteria > Bacillota > Clostridia > Oscillospirales > Ruminococcaceae > Hominimerdicola. The sequence continues at coordinate 2,190 of NZ_CACWPP010000186.1, read as the reverse complement.
AGCAGTACTGCTGCTGGTGCTGGGGTCAGGTGCGGCTAGGTACGCATATTTGCACAATGCACCCGATGTCGGTGATAAAGGCGAAAGCATCATTGATAACGGCGGAGCATCAGAAAAACATATCGGCTATATCGGCGACGTTAACAGTGAGAATTTCAAAAAGGCGAAGGAGATCTACAACTTTGCTCAGCAAGCATGCAGTGACTGTCGGGCAAATAACGAGCCTTTGGATACACAAGGCACGGTCCTTGACAGGGAATACTACATGCAGGTCATGGCGAAGAACAGTACGCCTGTACATACCGAAGGTCAGACGGGTGCAGAGGAATTCATGCTTATGCTGGAAAGCTATGCAAGTGCTGAAAATTTTGACCTTTCCGAATGGGATTTTGAGATAATGACAGAAGCCGATACTGTTACAGGAGTAAGGATATACCCCGATGCGGATCATCTGAGCTGGTACAGCTGTCCGACGGAGGAAGAGCCGTACTTTATAGATGAACCCGAGAATGCAAAACAGCAGTCAGCTAAGACCATTCTGAATATTACAGTTACTGCACTGGAGGATGAGGGGCTGTTTGACGGTTCTTCAATGACATTTGATACAGCAGTGCTTAAAGATGCGGTCGGGAAAGGTTTTGATGAAAGCACCAACAAGGGCAGGCTGATGAAAACGGTATATGAGCAGTGCGAGCTTACGGAGATACATCTGACCGATCTTGAATTTCTGATAAAGATAGAGCCTGACGGTGCAGGCAGTTACGAACCTGCGGTCATAATTTATCAGGACGAGACTCATACGGGCTATTACAGCTACCCCATGCATGCCCTTGAAAATGATAATGGTGATAGGCTCGTATACGGTCTGACATACAGCACAGATGATGCCAGGGCACTGTACAATGAGGCGGTCATGCTCTTCAATGAACTGAGTGTGCAGGGCATGAAGATAGATGCCGAAAGCACGATGGTGAATATGGTAGATTTTGATGATTATGATAACGGCAATATCTCACATGACAGTTATGATGCAGACGGTATCATAACTGCCGAAGAGTTCCTTATGGCGCTCTATGACAAAAAAGGGGTCGCTTATTCGATAGGCTTCGGGTATCCATACCGCAGTTTCCGCATAAACTTTGAAAAAGACCCTGATAATAACGGTAATGCAAGTGCTGTCAGGAATGTTGTCGTTGTGCTGAAAGACAATGATGAGAACGGGATATATACTTATCCCGCATCAGCCTCAGAGAACGGCGAAATGTCTGCTATACCCGATGTTTCGGGATATACGGCGGAAGATGCTGAAGCTGTGCTGTTAAATGCGGGCTTTGCAAACGTAGTCAGAAGGGTACAGTTCGATGATGGAGCAAAGAGCAACACTGTTATAAAGACCGAACCTGAGGCAGGTCAGTCCGCAAGCGCAGATGAAAGCATCGTTTTATATGTAAGCAACGGTCCTCTGGATATGGAAGCAGAAGAGGGACGCCCGAGTGTAACAGGCATGAAACTCGATGAGGCAAAAGCAAAGATAGCTGAAATGGGGCTGAGATATGATGTTATATATGTGAATGGCGCTGACAAGGATACAGTTGTAAATTCTTCTTATTCGGGTGATTATTCAAATGGCATGACAGCTGTTTCAATGTATGCAGCCAACGGCAAATCGGGCGAAGATCAGCCGGGTTATGCGGAACTTCCGCTGAATGACCGGATAACTGAGAATGACAGGCTCATACTGAGAGACAGGAACAATAATGTCGTTTCCGATCTCAGTATTGCAGAAGATGAGATCGATGATGGAGTAAAACTTGTTGATGTTTACGGTACAGGTGTAGAAAAGTATACTGCATATATTGCAGACAAAAACGGCGCAGAAACTGCTTTTGCCGCAGTAGAGGTCGGTTATGAGGATCAGAAGATCGTTATTTCTATGCTGGACGGTGACACAAGCGAGCTGACGCTGGATATTCCTCTTTCAAAAGATATTTCACCCGATGGATCTCTTCTTCTCAGACGCGGCGATATGATGGCTGCGGGCATGCTGATAAATGAAAAAGCCCTGAAAGAGAACTCGGTCTCCTTCGTGTTTGAAGGCTCGGGACAGGAGGTAATAGATGTGTTGTATATCGACAGCGAAGGTAATGAGAGCGAATATATGAAGTTCAGCTTGGATTATGACAATAAGAC
>NZ_CACWPP010000185.1 GCF_902762735.1 uncultured Ruminococcus sp. | reverse complement strand
TGTGGTTTCGCTTGATCTGATGGAACGCCACATCGGTCTTAGACGTATCAACACCCTCGTGCGCCTCGTCAATGACCAGCAGTTCCCACTGCATATTGACAAGCTCTTTCAGCTTGTCATGCTGACCACCGAAATACAGAGAGCCTTTCAGGTCTTGCAGGCTGACAAATTCGATGCAGTCAGCAAGTTCTTTTGTCAGACTGTCGGTGTATTCCTCACGGGACATGACAAACGGCTTGCCTTTCAGGGCTGATACCTCACTCACGAAACGGAACCCCGACTCCGTGCCGATAAACTTGACAAAATCCTCATACCATGAATTTGCGATAGCCGGACGGTTCGTCACGATCAGGATATTGCAGGCATAGTCGCCCTTGGTCTCCTGCAAGCGCTTGCAGAGGTCGTATGTCGCCAGTGTTTTGCCGAAACGTGGCTTTGCATTCCAGAGAAATTCGCCTTTGTCGTGGCTCATGAAGTAGTCAAAGGTCTGCGAGACCGCCTGTTCCTGCTCGGCACGGAGTTCATAGGCGATCGTCCCGACCGTATCCATCACGCCCTTTGTACGGCGGAATTTCGAGTACAGCGTGAAAGACTCATCGCCGCTGATGCGAAACCACTCGGGCTGTTTCTTGTCGCCGGGCATCGGCTTCATGCGCTCGATACCCTGCTTTTTGAGGTAGGCGTGGAAATCGCTGTCACGGAAATACGTCCTGCCGTCGGCAAAAACAGCAACATCGCTCCATTCGGTGTGGTGCGGGATATGCGCCGTCTGGAGCTGCTGACGGATGCGGTCTTCCACATCGTCCTGCTCGGTATAGCCGATCTTCACCCACCCGTCATGCTCGGAGATCGTGGGCGTAGAATAGCAGTAACAGCGAGGCATAGCCGTTTTAGTCGTCTGAATGCTGATCTTTCCCATTTATTCCATCTCCTTTACATGAGTTTCGATGAATTTGATCTCATCGGGTGTCAAGCCGTATTTTTTGTAGAGCTGTTGGTCGATCTCGGCGATAGACTTGCTCCAGTCGATGTCGCTGTTTTCGGTGAAATTTTGGAGGGGGACGTATTTCCATTTATCAGCGTTAAGGTCTTGTGTAACTTTTAAAACACCTAATAAAGCCCTTGCAAATTTGGTTTTAATATATTTAAGCACAGCATCAGCTTCACTTCCTGTTTCAAACCCGCCAATTCCAAGAAATGTATGTGTAAACCCGGATGCAGGCGGTAAAACCTCTGGCATTGTTATTATACTACCGAACGCTCCATTTCCATCCGCTTTTGGCATTACAATTTTATATTTATGAATATTATCATCACTAAGGTCAACGTATTGTGAATCTATAAATCGAGTTTTTCTCTTCTTTTCATATATTCCGTAAATCTGTATATCACTGCTACTTTGTTTTTCAGAATTAAAGCAATCAAAGCTCAATACATTACTTGACATTCTTCTCTCATGTCCGTTATACTTAGGAAAGTCATTGAAAAGTTTCAGCGTATTAAACTTTGTTGCAACAAAAGCAATATCCGCAAGAGAATTGTTTGTTACAAACGGAAGTATTCGTTTTAGTATCTTATTTAATTCAGGATAAATAGTAAATGTTTGTATCGCACCAAACTCTTTCGAGGTATCTCTATAAGATACTACTACGCCACCTTTATATCGGTATTTGGAAAAATTGTACTTGCATCACCCTCATACATCAAAATCTTAAAGTGACTATCGCTCAACATTTTTTCATTCCATTGCTTTGGGGTTCTACCTGCATTGAAAAGAAAACGTGCTGGATGAATTAACTCAGCAGCATTAGCGACTTCGTATGCTGCCTCCATAAAATAATGATACACAGGTAGAGCGGTTGTACTTTCTCCCTGTCTATCCTCCTGATACGGCGGATTCCCAATTACAAAATCAAATTTCATACCTTTCCCTCTTTTCTTCAGACCTTTGAACAGCTTGGAAATATCTGCCCGCCAGTCATATATTTTACAGTATATTATCTCATCATTGGTCGTCTCGTCGTCCTCAAACAGGGACAACTGCACGACTTCATCGTTCGGGATACCATAGGGCGGTGTGTCGTTCAAGCCGTCCATCTGCCAGAAGTTCCAGCAGATCACATTCAGGAACTTTTCAAGCTCCTTCCGTGTCGCCTGCCTGTGCCATTTCGCTTCGATGTAGTCCGCCAGCGTATACAGCAGATTTATTCGGGCGATCAGCAGGTTGTCCCCCTGATACTCATAGCCGTACACGCTCTGAAATGCCCGAAACGCCCATTTGAACCACTCCGCTTCATCGGCGGCGTTCTCGTTCACGATACGCAGCTTGCGGTCAAGAATGCCGATGCGCCGCTCGATCGGAATGATCTCACCTGTCGATGTGTCGTAGCGTGAAACGATATAGGGCGCTTCTCCGCAGGTGATCTCCAGCCGACGGGAATCCACATACTGCTTCCAGTCTTTGCCCTCCGGGAATGCGATTGGCTCGGTGTTGACTTTCCATTCCTGCCCGTCCTGATGATTGAACACATCGGCTCGCCCGAACCACTCAGCATCGCAGTGGTTGTTCATCTGATTGACGATCCACGCAGGCGTGAAGACCTCCGCACGTTTTCGTGTGCGCTCCGTCTGCTCCGCTGCCGCCTTGTATACTCTCGGCTGAATGTCGCAGGAATCAACCCCCAGCAGCACACCCTCGGTCATCTGCGAATCATCTCTGTATCCTGCACCGTAGCCTGCATAGCTGTCCGATGCAAAAAGAATATTCTTCCTCGTTGTCTTATCCTGCAACAGCCGCCCGACAAGCCCTCTGATCGGATAAGAATCCAGTTTTATCAGCTCTTCCAAAGGAACACTCCTCACTTGGCTAAACCGGGAGTTATGCCTTCAGACTGCATACCTGATAAATGCGGTGTTATACTATGTAAAGTATCCGGGGAGAGTGTTAGTTTTCTTGAAATAGATACATTCACGATAAATCTCAAAAAACAGCGTAAAACCGTCACTATTCAATTTTCAAGATGCTGTTCTGACAACAATTTACAACTGCATACACATATTCATCAGCCTGCGTTCATAGGTGCGGTCGGGGTGGATATATCGGTTAAGAGTCAGCGTAACACTGCTGTGACCGAGGACGGCAGACAGTGCTTTGACGTTAAAACCCTTCTCTGCGGAATTGGTCGCAAATGTGTGGCGGAGCTTGTGATAATTATGGTTTTCTAACTCAGCTGATTGCAGTATCTTCTTGTAGCGGTACTGCATCGTGCGAGGTTCGACAGGCTTGTCCGCACCCGATAAGATGAAATGATCGGCTTCATCACGGAACATTTCAAAGTATTTTATCAATGCATCGGGGATAGCGATCTCTCGGAACGATGTTGCCGACTTCGGAGCGGAGATCACGATCTTTGTCTTCCTATTTCCGTTTTCAGAGCTGATACGCTGAACAGTCCTGCGGATATGCAGTATCTTGTTCTGAAAGTCCACATCTTCCCATTTCAGACCGCAAAGCTCACCGATACGTAACCCCATAAAAAGCGACAGCAGGATACCGAAAGCAGTCAGCGACATATTAGCTTTCAGATAGGAAACGAGCTTTTTCTGCTCTGTATCGCTGATCTTCTCGACCTGATTTCTTTCGGCTTTAGGAAGAACGACATTTTTCAGCGATAATCTGAAGCCATACTCCTCCTGTGCATATTTCAGCATCGTTTTGAAAACAGTAAATATATCCCTCACATAGCTTGCAGATAACCCGTCTGCGAGCTTTTTGTTTATAAATGTATTTATTCTGCCTGCGGTCAGGTCTGCACATGGAATATCGCCGAATTCGGGCAAAATGTGCTTTTCAAACTTATTTTGGTAGTTGGCAAGCGTGGATTCCTTGACACGGTTTACCACAGCATTCAGCCATTCCCGATACACCTTGCTGACGGTGATATATCTGCCCGAAAGATAGCGAGAAGCTATCTCACGCCCTATCAGCACCTTGTTTTCGGCTTCTTCGTAGGTCTTGCCATAAACATAGTGATATTGTGCTTTGCCGTTATCGGCGTATTCAGCGATGAACTTCCCGACATATCGCCCGTCTTTACGCTTTGTAATAGTTATACCTGTTTTCTCCATTCAGTAGCCCTCCAACGCCCTCAGAATAGCAATCTGCACATCTGAGTCAGTCCTC
>NZ_CACWPP010000184.1 GCF_902762735.1 uncultured Ruminococcus sp. | reverse complement strand
CTTTCCCCCGCCGCAGGCGGGGGAAAGATAACCGCCAACTGTATTTGGTTCCCGATATAACATCGTTTATTTTGGTGTATCAGCGGGATGATCACATTTTTTTAGCGAAAGGAAGTGGAGATGTGAGGATATGTTTGATGTGTCGGCAAAGAAATATGGAAACATACGGCATCTGCGATAACTGCAAAGCGATCAATAACAGGATGCGTAAAGAAAGCTGTGACCTTTCGGGGCGATTCGCGGTTGTTACGGGCGGACGCATAAAGATAGGCTATGCTGTATGCCTTCGTCTGCTGAGAATGGGTGCATCAGTTATTGCGGTGACCAGATACCCAAAAATTGCGATGCAGAATTATATGCAGGAGGCTGATTACCCGTCTTTTGCAGACAGGCTTCACATTATCGGCTTCGATCTGCTGAGAGTCGATCGCATAAATGAGCTTATGGCACAGATAGCGGAGCTATGCGGCGGCAGGCTGGATATACTGGTGAACAATGCGGCGCAGACTGTCAAAAAGTCCACTGAATACTACGCAGAACTGACAGCGCGGGAGGAATCTCTGCGGCTGACTGACAATACGATAGTCCCGATAACGGGACAGATAAACATGCCAATGCTCATGCCTTCGCTTATGCCTGCCGATTATGGTGAGAAGCCTCGGGAAAATTCATGGACGCGCATGCCCGAAGAGATAACACCGCAAGAATTGCTGGAGGTACAGCTGATAAATGTTACAGCTCCGTTTTTGCTGACTAACGGTCTGCGAAAGTATATGAGGGCGAGCGAAAATATAAATAAATTCGTCATAAATGTCAGCTCGGTGGAGGGGCGTTTCAATACTAAACAGAAGCTGGCACGGCATGTTCACACCAACATGGCAAAGGCTTCGCTGAACATGATGACCCACTCGATTGCATCTGACTTTGCGCGTGATAATATCTATGTGTACTCCTGTGATCCTGGCTGGGTATCTAACCAGTTCCCGCCTGCCTACGAGATCAGCCGCGACTTTGAACCATATCTGACCTTTGAAGATGGTGCGGCGCGGGTGCTGTATCCTGTTGTTAAAAACTGCGGAGAAACAAAAATTAAGGACAGCGGTTCGTTCTACAAGGATTACAGAGTGATAGATTGCTGATATAAATATATTAAACAGAATAATAACGCTCGGAAGAGTGCGATATTTCTCTCTTGAGATAATTTTCAGTGGAAAAAAGCACAGCAATTTTCGGTAAGTAAAAAGCGCGGCAGAAGCCTTTTCTGCCGCGCTTTGCGTTAATGGAAAACGTTTTTGAATGCTGTTATATTTTTGCCGTCGGGCTTGCCATAAATTGCAAAAACCACCTTATTGAAACACTTCCCGAGACCGTCCTCGACCAGCGCTGTACTGAAATGTGAAGCGACAAGGTTCGGGTCGTTGCCAAAAGCACCGCACCCCCATGCGCCCAGCACCAATTCTTTACAGCAATTTTTGACCGCTATCCTCAGCATTATGCGTATCCGCCTGAGCAGTGTATTGCTGACCGTTTCTTTGGACGCGAGCATCGCTGCACCATAGAGGTTCGGTGCAGGCAGTGTGATGACCGAGACCGTGAACGGCTCAGCCATCAGAGCGCCGCTGTCATCGCGAAACACCAGAACATCGGGCGAAAAAAGCATATAGTCCGATTCGACGGCGCTTATGTGAGTGTTGTTGTATCTGTACATCTCTTTGGACTGCTGTGAGGTTATGGAAGCGTACAGCGTTGAGCATCTGCACAGCGTTTCTTCCTGTGTTTTTGCACCCAGACGGAAACCGCCGCCCGCTTTGTGGGCGTTTGCAAAGCTCATCACCATCGGCTGTCTTAGCCTTGCAGCCGCCGCGAAAGAGCTTTCTGCCGTCACCTCTATCTCGCACATCTTTTCTGAAAAACAGCCCGAAATATCTTCATTTAACAGCTTTTCGCCATCAGCAGGGGAGATGACTTCAACGGCAGAATAGTCTGTGCTGCCGAGTTTTACCGTCTTTTCGCCTGCCTGATAACAGCCGTTTTTCAGTATCCTGAGAGTTTCATTGGCTATCTGAATATTATTCATCTTGCATCACCAAAAATTGCGGTGTTAGACGGCCACAAATTTATTTTTGCCGTTGTGTTTAGCCTCATAAAGTGCCGAATCTACGCGGATAAGCAGTTCATCGAGCGAATCTTCGGGCTTTGCGGCTGTTACGCCGATGCTTATGGTGCGGTGTCCTGCCAGCGGGAACTCCAGCGCGGCAAAATCAGCACACATCTCTCTTGCGGCACATACGGCAAATTCGAGGTCATACGGCATCAGCACCATGAATTCCTCGCCGCCCCATCTGCCTGCGCTTGCGTTGGGATCGTGGACAGATATGCCCGTGCGAAGCATTTTCGCCAGTCCCACAATTACATTGTCACCCTCATTGTGACCATAAGTGTCGTTGACCGATTTGAAATTGTCGATGTCGATCATTATTAGTGACATCGTTTCTCCCGAACGCAGTCTTTCGCCTATACGGCGCTGTATCTCGGCGCGGTTCAGCAGTTTTGTCAGACCATCTGTGACAGCAGCCTCTTCCAGATCGCGGAAAGCGGCGTTGATATAGTTTGCCAATCTGTTGATAAGCGCCATTTTGCCCGTAAATTCGCCGTCGTCCACGTTAAGCACTGCTGTTTCACCAGCGGGCGCATCACCCTCACGCATACCCACCAGCACCATTGTCACGTTATGCTGGTTGACATGACCGTTTGTGCGGCAGAATTCGCCCGATGTATAAAAGCCTGATGTGGGTGCGATGTTCTGGAACGGCTGAGATTCTTTGGAGATCTCGGTGTTTCCCCAGAAACTGCGCCTTGCCGCACAGGAGAATATCTCGACTGTTTCGGGCTTGAAATCATAGATCTTGCGGCCTTCTTCCTGCACGCTTTCAAGTATTGTACCCGGATCGCCGTAGGCAAGCTGTGCCGTCACATCAGATTCCATATCGCTTGTCATTATCAGAGAACCGTCAGGCATGCTTTCGGTGGGGGCGCGCAGTATATTTATGCCGTTGTGCAGGTAGAGAAACGGAAATTCCAGCGTGTGGTTGAAAAAATGCTCATCATTCTTGATATTGAGGTATTTGCGGTAGACCTCATATGCAGGTTCACCGTCCACCTCATAAAGGCGTCTGCCTTCCGAACGGGTGACATGAAAGACCTTGCCGAGCGGTTTCCAGCCTGTAACATACGTCGATATGATATGCAGACCTTCTCCGCCCAGCAGTCTGAAAACTACACCGTGATCGGTAAAGCCGTTGTTTTTCGAGAAAACGATAGATGATTTATCATTTATATCGGGAGAGAAAGCGCCTCCGCCGAATATCTGAATGTTCTCAGCGGCTTTACTAAGCCCGTTGCAGAAGCCTGTCATTGACATATTTTTAATAGTCGTCACCAGCTCGATAGCCTTGACCCAGCTGTTATTTTCGACTTCCTTCAGCAGAGAAGCAGTGACTTCTTCAGAGTTTTCTTCACTTAGGTCATACTGCATTATCTTCATTTTAGTGGTGGGATATTCAAAGACCGTGCAGACAATGCTTATCTCACTTCCCGACCAGCAGCCGCTTATTATATTGCCGTTGGTAGAACAGCCGAAATACTCTGCATCGGGCATGTTTTCGGCAATAATGCCGCATACCTCGCTTATCTTGTCACGATCGACAGTTTCAGTGAATATCTGGAATACCACATGTGAGACTATGCCCATGTTGCACCACTGTTTTACCTTGGTTAGTTCGCGGTTCAGACCTTCTTTGCTGCTGAAATTGAACTGGAATTGTTTCATATCATATCCCTCTTTCGGTCATTGCTTTGGCTTTTAAGCATGAATTATTTATAATATCATAACATATTTCATTCAAAAAATCAAGCACTGCCGTGACAAATTTCATACAATAATTGTGGGATTATGCACAAAATTCTTTTTCTGCGCATTTTGACCAATTGTTAATTAATGAACGAACGTAAATAATTGTGAAAAAACGCCTTTGAAAAATTGACAGCACCGTAGTATAATTATAAACAGGAGAAGTGTTTCCCTAATATGACTATCCCTTTAGCACACCAACTAAAAATGCGGTAAACAAAAGGATAATTGAGCGCCACACGCCAAGAACCTTAAGTTCTGTATAGCCGCTGTTT
>NZ_CACWPP010000183.1 GCF_902762735.1 uncultured Ruminococcus sp. | reverse complement strand
TACAAATTTCAAATTTGAATGCTTTTATACACCGCTTGGCAGAGGGCTGGCTGCCCCTACAACCCCGCAAAGAAAAAGAGAAAGATTCAGCAAAAATTCAGGAGAATTATTTGCTGAAAAGAATGGAGGAACGCTACATATGGCGACAACAAAAATATTTCCGATACACGAAGATGTTGAAGGCTCTCTTGCCTACATCGCTAACCCCGACAAGACGGACAACGGCAGGCTCGTCTATGCCTTCGGCTGCAGCGAAAAACCGAGCAGAGCCGCAAGGGATTTTGCCGAGATCAGATCACGCAGAAGCTCTGTCCTCGCCCAGCACTTCATTGTCAGCTTTAAGCCCGGTGAGATTACCTCCGAAAGGGCTTTGGAAGTTGGCAAGGAGATATGCCAAAAATTTCTGGACGATCAGTACCAGTTTTTGCTGACAGTCCACGTTGATAAACAGCACACGCACCTGCATTGTGTGTTCAATAATACGAACCTGATTAACGGTCATACTTTCCAGACTTTGAACAATCAGGGCAAGGTCAGTGAGCGTATGTGGAAGAAGCTCCGTGACACCTCGGATGAGGTGTGCAAGCGGCATCATCTGAATGTTATCGAGCATCCTGAAATGGGTAAAGGCAAGAGCCGCTGGGAGTGGGATATGTCACGGCAAGGCTTATCGTGGAAGGCAAAGCTCAAATTCACGATAGATCAGGTCATAAAAGAGAGCGAGGACTTCGATGACTTCCTTGCCAAGTGTGCAGATTTCGGCATACTCTACGAGTACAATCCCGACCACAAGATCGACCTGAAATTTATGCTTGCCGAACAGAAAGAACGCAATCCGAGAGCGAAGTTTACCCGAAGCCGGACGCTGGGCTGGTTTTACGAGACTGAGCAGATCAAAAGCCGTATCGCACAGTATCGGGGCGGTATCGTTTATGTGCCGAGAGCGAAAATCAAAGTTGTCACTCCGAAGGTTGAGGAAAACAAGTTTGTCCGTGATGCAATCGACCGAGGAAACATGAAGGTTGCGAGTATCGCAAAGAACATAATCGCTCAGTATGGAGTCGAGCCGGAGGAGATACGCAATGCAGCGATTTCTGCTTATGCTCATAGCCGTGGACTTCTTTCCAAACTGAACACCCTGAAAACGGAGATCGAAGACCTGGAAGTCAAGCTAAATGTTCTGAAAAAATATCGGGAGATCAAACATTACGGCGAGGAGCTGAAAGCTCTCAGTGGTCGAGCCGAGAAGAAGTATCGCAAGGAGTATAGCGCAGAGCTTGCCGAGTATGGGAAAATCCGCACACAGGTTTTTGAGCTTTATCCGTCGGGGCATATTCCCACCGTGGAAAATCTGGAAAAGAGTATCACGGCGCTCCGTCAGAAGCTGTCGGCAATAAACACCGAGTTTAATCAGGCAGACAAGAAAGCTCGTGAGCTTGCCGATGCGCAGAGGACTATCGAGGAATATCTGCGGCAGGAGCAGAGCCGTGGAGATCAGAAACGCAAGCGGAATAATCTGGAATAGTATAGCGCATTGCACCGAGGATTTTTGTAATATTGCTGCGCCCTGCACAAGAATTATTACAATTATCCCGTTATGCTGGACTCCGAGATCATCGTAGGCTATAATAAGGTTACTATGAAATTGGAGGTGCAGGATATGTTAGCAATGCCCGAATTGGCTATGCCGAGATCACGCAAGGTCACGACCGTATGCAACGGCAAGCGTGAGGTCTGGACGGACTACGAACAGGCAAAGGCATATTTCCTTGAAATGATGATGTCCACGGACGGCGAGGAGCGTGACCGAGCAGAGTGCGTATACGTTCAGCTCCTACACGGACTTGACGAGTGCAGTGACGAGGACGAGTAATCAGCGTAAGGGCTTTGCAGCGATGCAGAGCCTTTTATTGGTGATTGAGCTTATATTCTTCTAATGCTGTCAGAAACAGCTTGTTTACACTCATTCCCAGTGATTTAGCGTACTCCTTTATTCCTTCACGCTCTCCTTTGGGAACATTAACACGGATATAATCATAATGTCCCTTTAAGTATGCAGCGGTTGTGGGTGTCTTTTTTATCTTCCGCAGTGCCATAGCACATTCCTTACAGCATTTCTGAGAGCCTGAAGTGACAATGTAAGTTTTTTTGCATATTGGACATATCTGTTCACTACCTATGGTGACGGATATACCGGCTTTTTTCTTTCTGGCATAAGAGCGATTGCGCATTACCTGAGCTTTATCACGGCATAAAACACAATACTTTGCCCTGTTTGAGCTGGTTTCAAATTCACTGCCGCACATTTCGCATTTTCGGATAAACATAGTATCCTCCCAAATTGTATATTTGTTTTTATTATACCAGATATAAGGTGTAAAGTCAATTATAATAAATAACAAAGTTAATTATTATAATTTATGACTAACGAACTTATTATTTATCATGCAATTACGCTTGACATAAGGTGTTGTCTGATGTATAATAGCAATCACAGCAACGCCAACTTGCTGATAGAAAGGAGGACAACATGATTTCAGCAGAAGATGAGAGGGGTGTTCATGAATTAGCTGATACCGATGAGAAACGTTTCAGAAGGCTCCGTCTAATGATTGATCGTATTGTCGGTACAACTATCAATGAGCAGCACACCGCATTCTTGGATTGTATGGCATGGAACAGAAACAGAACCTCAGACGAGTGTTTTACTCCCGGTGATGTTATTATTCTTACCGGTGAATACAGATCAGGTGCAGTCAGTAAGCAAGTGTCCGTTTCACTGCAAATACAGAACATTTATGTCAAAGGCGAGATTTCCGATTTCCGTTACCCAACCTATTATCCGAATTACAGTGCTTGCAAAAAGAAGGGAAAATGTACATCATTCAAGAAAAAGCACAAAACGGTGCACGAAAAGAAGAGTCGATATTTTGTGTACGTTGGCAACTCAGAGAAAGCAGGGTGATACAGTTAAAATCCGTTACAAGCAAAAAAGAAAAGGAGAGTACAATGAAAGAAATTACATTTACAGGCAGAGATGTTCCGATAAGGGAGATCTCAGTTGCCACAGGAAAAAGCACAGAGTTTATCAAAAGAGGGCTTCGCAGCGGTTTGATCGACTTTGGCTATGCACTGAAATCTGATAGGGGCAGCAGATACAGCTATTTCTGTCCTGATAAGCTCGTATGGGAAAAAACAGGTTATTATAATCCCTGTCCCGACGGCAACAATATCGCATAAAGAAAGGATTTACGATGTTAAAGACTATTATTACGCAGAACGGGGATATTATCAACCTGAGCAGCCTGTTTGCTATTTTTATTGACGCATCGGTCACAAAGGATGGCGAGAAAAAATTTGAGCTTAATGCAGTCGGAGCGATGGGGCAAACTTTTGTTATCGGAACATACCCCGATGAAGCATCTGCGGTCGATGCCAAAACTGATATTATCCGCTGGCTTCAAAATGAAGCATTTTCCACCTTTGATCTTACAGCCGCTTAAATAGCCGTTAAAGGGGTACAGTATTTTCAGGTCAGGTAAATATTGTGGTTACACCCCTTTGACATACATAACAGCAGATTCTTTTCCATTTGTATCTGCTGCAATACTCCATCTCCTATTTTCGTAAAAGAGCTTTGTTTCGGCAAGGCTCTTTTATTATACTCCTCTTATAGAACTAAATTGTTGTCGAAACCGTCTGTGTCGATTATGGAAAAATACACCTAAACATAAGAACGGCACAGAGAGCGTTCACTGTGCCGTCTACAAAAAAATATTATCCTATATTCCAGAACCTCTCAAAGAAAGCCTTGAGCTTCTCAATGACTGTTTCTTTCTTCGCCTTGCGATTTCCGCCACCACCGCCGAAACGTGATACAGCGGGCAGTATCTTGTCAATATCTGTTCCAGTAGTTTTGATACCGCCGTCACGGAAAGCACCTGCCACAAATGCCCTTGTTTCTTCCTCTTTGAGCTTTTCCTCGGTTATCAGAGCCACAAGAGCCTTTTCACGCTCCTCGGCAACATAGCTGTGCCACTCGTTCATAACATCATCAACATCGTTGATACCGTTGATGAAGTTCTCGATAAGGTCTTTCTTGCTTCTCAGCTCAGGGCTGGAGTCAACAGCTTTCTGAATGGTGATAAGCACTTCCTTATCCATACAGTGACTGTCATGATACTTCGTTACAAGCATAAGGATATAGTTAATATTGATCTCTATCTGCTTG
>NZ_CACWPP010000182.1 GCF_902762735.1 uncultured Ruminococcus sp. | reverse complement strand
AATGGCGAATTGACGCTTTCATTTGATAAGCCGGGTAATTACAGTGCATATGTTACTTCATATAATTCAATAGGTTACTGTGACAGTCAAAGAATAGAAATTTCCGTATACAGTGTAAAACCAGTTTCAGGAGATTGCAACAACGATGGAGAATTCAATGTTGCAGATGTAATTCTTCTTCAAAAATGGCTTCTGGCAGTACCAGATACTCATTTTGAGAATTGGAAAGCAGCTGATATGTGCGAAGATGGTAGACTTGATGTTTTTGACCTCTGTATGATGAAGCGTAAACTGATATATGGTTAAAAATTCTCTCTATATGCACAATCAGAGACTAACGGGTGTATTCATAATAACAATGGGGCAAATCAAAACCTCCGTTGGATCTATCCTGCGGAGGTTCTTTTTTTATTCCTTTACACTTTATTCCTGAACTTCTCTCATCAGAGCCGCACCGTCCTTGAAGCCCGCCTTATACGCAGCTCTCATCTCAGCAGCGGCAGTTTCACTCTGCAAATCACAGAGCTTATGGAACATGATGATCTGCTCCTCAGTCAGCGACTCCTCGAACGGGATAGCGGTCTGTTCCCAATCATCAGAGAAGTGGTCTGTCTTGATAGCACCGATACGGCTATTGTAGATCTCATCAATCATAGGGATACTTCCTTTCATTCAATGCAGTTAGTGTGAATATCGGAAAAAACTGCTTAGGAATTATCCATAATGACTGTTCACAAACTTACGAACAGGCTAACGAATATCTTGCAAATGCAGGAGATATTCTGCCGGAGGTCACGGGTTATTTCAGATCCATCAAGGATATTATCGCCCATAATATTACTGCGAGCGACAGCAAAAAGCTCATAGATCAGCAACAGGAAAAGTTTGATGATGTTTCTAAGAAAGAGATACCTGTATGCGTTATCGGTAATTACAGTTCCGGCAAGTCCACTTTCATCAATGCCATTTTAGGGTGTGAGGTGCTGCCGAGCGGTGATAAGCCCCTTACAGCCAAGATCTATGAGATTCGGTGCAGTGACAATTCGGAAGCTGCAGATGTTGAGTTCACCTCTAACCATATGGTGGTAACGATCTCATTCAACCGTGGAGGGTATGCAATTCGCCCTGAGAGCTACAGCGATGAGCTGTCTGCAAGGATTCGGGAATGCCTGGAAAAGGAGAAGGAGAATGCTCTGGCTCAGAGAGTTCAGTCGCTTTTACAGGTGATCAATGATGGTGCGATCGACGATCGTGTGAAGATCCATATTCCGTTTAACAGCGCCTCTCCGCTGCGCAACAGTGAGCATCCCTATGTGCTGTTTGATACGCCTGGTGATAATGTCGCAAATCATGAGCATCATATTCAGGTCTTGCAGGAAGCATTGCGTGGAATGTCCAACGGCTTGATGCTGTATGTTACTGTGAGCGATCAGCTTCACACAATGTCAAATCAGCAGCTCTGCGATAAGGTCAAGGCGATTCAGGAGATAGATACACGCTTCACTATGGTGATCGTCAATCAGGCAGATAATGCTGATTTCAGCGAGTATAACCGTACTGAGATCATCGAATCACCGATCCCGATTATATTGCAGCCTGAAGGAATTTATTACGTTTCTTCCGTTATGGCTCTTGGCGCAAAAACCAGCGGTGATTTTATAAAAGAAAACAATTCCAGAATATATCGCAATAACAAGGGCGATTACTTATTAAAAAAAGGGGGAAAAATATGCACGGTTGTTATTCTTGTATAATATTGCGCCGAAGCAGATAGAGATCGAATCCGAGGAGCGCGCACTGCATTACAGCGAATACGGGGATAAAGAACGAGTCCTCGCCAATAGTGGCTTATGGGCGATCGAGCAGGAGATACAGCGTTTTGCAGACAACTATGCTCCGTATAATAAGTGCTATCAGTCGCTCTTGTTCCTGCTGAAAGTAAGGGAGATCGCTGAGAATGATATTGCCGATGCCGTGAGGATGCATGACAAATCCAGAGCAGAATATCAGAGTCAGCTCGATGCAGGCGTTCAGAGGCTCTTAGCAGAGTTGACGATCCGCCGTGATGGATTCGTTGAAAAGGCTTTGAATGGGTACTCTACGGAAATGGAAACATCCAAAAAAGAAGCTTACACCCCTATTGCCAAGACGGAGCTTGTAAAACTGGAGGAAGAGCTGACTTCTGCTCTTGAAACAGCCGTAGGCTATTCTATGCAAGCTGAGGCGGCAGATAAGGCAAAAGAAAAGACATATGCTCTGTGCCTACTGAGGACTTGTGCTGATGAGCGTTCATCTCGGTATGCATATTTCGCAGATGGCGGCACGAATGAAGCTGAAAAAGAAGGCTGTAGTATGGGCTTTGCGTATCATCTTCGGTGTGATCGGAGCAGTTGGTGTATATGAGTTTATCTCTCTGAAATATACTGACTATCTATTTGGCAAGGTGAAATTCGTATTTATCGACACAAACGCTTCTGCTTTGATGACTGCACTTCAATACCTGTCTGTCATGGTGCTGTTTGCCTATGTCGTATATATCCTGCAAATGCTTTTGAAACGAAACAATAAAACGGCGGTTCAATGATGAATCGCCGTTTTATGTAACTATTTGTTGTACTGTATTAAAAACCGCCCAGCCCACGGTGACCGTAGACCTTGTGTTTATCAAGCTCACTGTCAAGCGCCTTGAACTCCTCGTCCGTCAGCTCTACATCGGCAGCGTTCAGGTTCTCGATGATACGCTCCTTGTTTTTTGAGCCGGGTATCGGCACTACGTTCGGATATTTGTGCAGCATCCACGAAAGGGAGATCTGTGCAGGGGTGGCGTTTTTCCTGTCTGCAAAATCTTTCAGCATTTCCACGATCGGCATATTGCCCTCGATGTTCCGACGGGATAGCTGCGGCACCCAGTTCCTAACATCATCGTTGCGCTCAAACTGAGTTTGGGGCGTGATCTTCCCCGACAGCAGACCGCTTGCGATAGGCGAAAACGGCACAAAGCCGATGTTATGCTCTATGCAGTAGGGGATAATTCGGCTCTCGCAGTCACGTTCCAACATTGAGTAGATGTTCTGTATTGCCGTCAATGGAGTGACCCCCTGTGCTGCGTCGATCACATCCACATCGACCTGCGAGAGTCCCCAGCCACGGATAAGCCCGTCATCAATGAGCCTGCCCATCGCTTCTGCGACCTTTTCCACAGGTACACCGCCCATTCGGTGCAAATAGTAGATGTCCACATAGTCCGTCCGCAGGCGGTCAAGTGAGCCTTCCAAGTGGCGGCGTACTTCATCATAGACTTTTCTGCCGAAGCCAACGGAATGGAGCATCAGCTTTGTTGCAATGACCACATTATCACGCACTTCTTCAAGCGCCTTGCCGACGATCAGCTCGTTGTGTCCAATGGCCGACAGATTCGGGCTGTAGACCTCCGCCGTATCAAAGAAACTGCAGCCGTGACGGTAAGCATTCCGTATCGCCTCAATGCTGTATTGCTCGGGCGGTATCTTACCGTAGCCGTGGGAAAATGCCATGCAACCCATGCCGACTGCGGAAACTTCGATATCTTTCAGCTTTCTTGTTTTCATTATGATTCCTCCTTACCGGTCAGTTTATTGACGGCTATCCATTCGTCGTCACGCTTTTCGTAATAATGCGTGCCTTTCATGCGATATGTTCCTCTTGCACCGTAGGCATTGGCATTCAGCATCGAGGTATAAGTCACACTTGCGGTATCACCACTGACCACGACCTTCGGGCTGTCCATACCGATCGTGAAGTACCGCAGGCTGCCATCAGCAATGTCTGCAAAGTATTCCTCACGGGACTGTGTCATTCCGCTCATGTGGGTGTAGGTCATATCCTCAGAGACCAGCTCACGCATTGTGTCGATGTCGGCATCGGTCATAGCCTGACAGTATCTTGCCTGCGCATACAGAACGGAAAGCTGCTCATCGGTCATTAAGCCGAGGTCTGCATTTATCAGTTCAACATTCGTGAGTGTAGAAAAGTCGTAATTCTCCATATCATCACCGCTTTCATTTGTACTTGTGTCAGTGATCTCGCTTATCACTTGTGATGTGACTGCTTTTGTTTTCTCGGGTTCGGGAGTGATATTTGAAGCTGTCTGTTCGCTCTGCTTTTCGCAGGAGGTCAGACAAAGCAGCACTGCGGTCAATAGAATGATTCGTTTCAATGAGATCACCTCCGAATTATTTATCCTCCTGATTCCGCAAAACTGAACCCGTCAAATACTATACAAAACAGCGTAAAAGTGGTAAAATAGAATCAAAGAAAACGCTGTACGAACAGCACCCGGAG
>NZ_CACWPP010000181.1 GCF_902762735.1 uncultured Ruminococcus sp. | reverse complement strand
GTTTCTGTCACTATTATACTATATTTTCCGGTTTTTGAGGTCTGTTTATTTGGACAGCTTTGTAAATCATCTGTGGTGTGTTAAAGGGATAACCATGTTATGAATTATGCATTATGAATTATGAATTATAAAACCTGTTTTGTTTGAACTGTTACAAGTCTGCCGTTTTCGGGGGAAACAAAGGTTATCTCGCCGCACATGAGCGCCTGACCTTTTCGTTTGGTGCAGTCGCCGCCGTAGAGTTCATCACCTATCAGCGGAAGCCCTATATGCGCCATATGCACCCTTATCTGATGAGTGCGCCCTGTTTCAAGTATGAACTTCACCAGTGCGCAGTCATCACGCCTTTCTATGACCTGCCAGCAGGTGGCGGCGTATTTACCGTCAGACCTGACACAGCGCAGTATCACCGATTCGCGCTCTCTCGCGATGGGTGCGCAGACCCTTCCGCCGCTTAGTTTTGTGGGCGGTATCAGCCCCATATAGACCTTGCTTATACCGCCCTGAAAGTCATGCCCTTACAGCGGTGCGCGAATGCATTCGCCAGCGTATCGCCCCTGTGGTTTATCGACTCATGCACAGGCATATTTGCGGGCTTGTCGAAAACTATAACATCGCCGTCCTCATAAAGCACGGGTACTTTCAGTTTCGGATTTGGGTCGGGGCAGGATTGTTCGGGTTCACAAAGCTGTACTTTCTGCCCTGTGCTGACTGTCACCGTCACCCTGACAGCATTGCCGTCAAGAGTTATGCCGCCGCAGAGTTTCAGCCTTGTCAGCAGTCTGCGCGAAACACCTCTGCCGCGCAGCATGTCTTTAAGCGTCAGACCGTCCTCCTTTTCGGTGACGGTCAGCGTTCTCACTGATACTTCTTCCATCGCTTTATCATACCGGGCATTCTGTCCTTGTTTTTATCGCCCAGCATCTCTGACATGAACAGCGCGTAGCTTAACTTGAAATAGGGGTACACCAGAAAGAAAGGGTACACCAGAAGCATCGCAGGCACAAATCTTACAAAGTAAAACAGGAATGACAGATAACGCATATGTTTGCCCTCCATCATTTTCACCGAGAGGTCGCAGGCATCAAAGACGTTTGCGCGGGGGTTAAGCGCCATTATATAAGGTGTCAGCGCCAGCGAGATGAAGAACCTCGCGGACACGAAAGCCCACACAGCGGTCATGCTGAGACAGGAAGTCAGTGCAAACAATGCCCCCGATGTAAGTTCACTGAGAGTTATGACCCTTGCCCAGTAAAAAACACCATATGATGTCAGCAGACCCGGCGTTATGACAGTCAGCTTTATGAACATCTGTATAATAGATGCGTAAAATGCACCGCTGTAAAAACTCACCGAATGTGCGCTTATGTACTGCCTTGTTTCGGGCATGCAGCTTTCTATGGCAACATCAAGGAACAGTCTTCTCACCATACCGAAACAGGGGGAGATCATGGAAAGTTCCATTACAGTCTTGCTTATCCAGAACACCCATGTTGAATGCCTGCCCGCCATAATTTCGGAAAAGCTGTATAACCATGTGTAGCCCACACTGCGCAGTGACAAGTACAGTGTCGATTCGCACAGCACCAGCAGTGCCACCAGCGAAAACTGGAATATCATCAGCGAAACACAGTCACCGCCGTTCATCGCCAGCCGTTTTGCGGCTAAACGTCTTATCTCTTTATCTGCCATGCGGATCACCTCTTTATATTGTTGGATATGTATTGCCGTACACCTGACGGACAGCTCACAATACACCCCGAAAGCCCGAAATACTGCTGTCTAAAAGGCTTAATATCGGCGTTTGAGGGTGTATTGCATGGTGTATGGGCAGACGTATGGTCACGCACCTGAACGTCTGCCGTGCTGTTATACGTCCTGCCGCCGTCGGGACAAGGCTTGAAATATCTTTACTTTTGTGTTATAATAGAAACGAATTCTTCTTTATCGCCGATGGGCAGCTTGGCATCTTTTGAATTGCTCAGCATATGCTCACATTCTGCGATGAATGCCCGAAGTTCGGGGTTCTTTTCGGGTGGTAACTCGAAATGGCTGGCATTTATGCTGTGGCTGGCACGTATAAAGCGTGCGATATTGTTCGGGGCGGCAAGAAGAATGTTCTTTACCCGCTCCATAGCTTCATCAAAGCTGAGTGAGAACAGTTTATCGCTGTTGCGGGGGTTTTCGCGGTAGATGGTGCGGAATATCATATACACCACCAGCTTGAGGCAGTTATCCGTACCTGCCACCAGCGCATCCGAGCGGCTTTTGCCCACCAGCATGCTGAGCAGTTCGATGCTTATATCGGAACTGCCGCCCGACGGGAAATCGCTCAGGTTATAATCCCTTGTTTCACTGCCGAATATCATGTCATACGGCACTTTGTAATACCTTATCAGTGAGATTATCTGTGCAGTGCAGGCAGATTTCTGACCGCGTTCCAGCGATGACAGGAACGACTGGGAAATGCCTGTTGCTTCTGCCGCCTGCTTCTGGGTGATGCCCATAAGGAGTCTGACACCTCTGAGGCGTTCACCGACTTCCTTAAGATACTGCTGACTTTTTTCAACGTTCATTTCTATAATTCATCTCCCAAAACTATGTTAAGCCTATTGCCGCGATATTTATTATAGTAGTAAAGTCATATTGTATACTGCGGAAAGTTTCCGCTTTTACATTATACATCAATTTTACCCGTTTGTAAAGGGAAAAGTCAGAATTTTTATCAAATTAATGTTATAATATGGAAAACTGTTCAGATCATAAGACCTTAAGGGGGAACTATGAGCGCAAAAGAAGTTTTTATCGGAAGATCGTTATACCAAATGCCCGACAGTGTACCGAATGAGCAGGGTGACAGGGTACTTTTAAAAATGAGGTGTTTCGGTCCGCTGGAAGCAGAGGATCTGGGCATAGATGCCGACGGCAGGTTCTATGAGGAATACTGCTGGTTTGAAGATGATCTATACAAAGACGAAAATTGCCGCAAATATATCACAAAAGAAGAGATGGAAGAAAGAATAAAAAGCGTGCAGGTAATGTTTGAAAGATCAAGTTGCTCCGAATGGGCTGAGATCTATAAAAAATTACTTGACGAGCTTAATATGCGGGAATAAAAGGGAATATCTGCTTTGATGTTTTCTTTGCCTGCTTTTGATAGATCCCAATTTGGTTGTGTATTGTTCCCCCGCCGAAGGCGGGGGAACAATACGAAAGAACAGCCATTTTGTATCATAAGCAATACACATCAAAATTGAGAGTTTGATAAAGCACATCGGACACGATACGATATATAAGTAAAGAGCCGTATCGGGCGGGGGAAGCAATACGATAAACAGACATTTCGTGTTATAGCAATACACATCAAAAATGGAAAAAGTAAAATTTTCTTGTAAGGAGAATGTTAAATGAAAGGATACAGGATAGCATTCATACGACACGGTATGACCGAAGCTAACGAGGACGGCAGATACATCGGCACGACTGACCTGCCGCTGAGCAGTCTGGGGGCGCAGGAACTTTTTGACAAGCTGGAAACTCTGGATTACCCGAACCCGCAGAAGGTCTACACATCGCCGCTAAAAAGGTGCAGGCAGACGGCGGGGATACTCTACCCCAACTGCTACACTGTTGAGCTGAACGAACTGAGAGAGATGGATTTCGGGGCTTTTGAGAACAAGAAAGCAGAGGATCTGATGGACACTCCCGAATACAAGCAGTACATAAAGGGCGGGCTTGACAACCCTCCTCCCGGAGGTGAGTCGGCGCGGGAGATGGTCAACAGGTGCTATGAAGCCATAAAGATAATCATTTCGGACATGATGTATGAGGGTCTGACTACGGCGGCGGTGGTGACACACGGCGGCATAATAATGAATATGCTAAGCTGTTTCGGTGTGCCGAAGAGAAAGCCGATGGAATTCGCCTGCGATTTCGGTGAGGGCTTTGAGGTGCTGGTTACGGCTTCGATGTGGCAGAGGTCGGAGGCTTTCGAGATACTGGGCAGATACCCCGACGGCACAGCGGAGTTCGCTGACGAAGAGGAATGATAAGCGCTGTATGCCGACTGTTGTTGATACCTGCTGTAAGGCTGTCTGACACACCAAAATAAACGATGTTATATTGGGAACTGAATATAGTTGGCGTTTATCTTTCCCCCGCCGCAGGCGGGGGAAAGATAACATCAACTCAGTATTTCCTTGTTATAAAGGTATTTTTGGGTGGTGTGCTAAAGGAACAGGCATATACTGTTGATATATGCACGGAAATCAATTTTCAAAAAATCAGGTTTCAAAAGTTACATTTATATTTCAGATTATACAAATTACTGGACAGAGTACCTGGAAAATGATATAAT
>NZ_CACWPP010000180.1 GCF_902762735.1 uncultured Ruminococcus sp. | reverse complement strand
TTTCTCCGAAACGTGGCGCATATCACCGTGCTTGCGAACTGAGAGTGCCGATTTTTCATCGGCACGGCTTTTACCGCCATTCGGCGGTTTTCTCGCTGTTATTGCGAGAATTGGAGAGTCAGCGACTTTCTCTTTTTTATGCCGCCGTTTTGGTCGGCGGTCATATCGCTCACGCTCCGCCGTGATGCCCTCCCTCTGTTTACAATATTATTGTAATAAAGCTCGGCGCAGTTATTGCGCACTTCGGGCGGCAATATGATGAAAATACTTCTATATATCAATACCAAATTCTGAGCCGTAGCGTTAAGTATCTACGCTGAAAATTTCGCAAAATATGCAACAGGATATTTGTGTAGAACAGAGAATAATTCAGCGACACTTAACGAATGCCGTTTTTTATTGGTAATGATATGTGAGAGGGTGCGACCGACACTTGAAAACACTCTCTACTATACATCCGAAGATTTTGATGATTTGCACCTGCTTTTTGCGAAAGTTTACACTTCGTTCATGGCGGTTCTCCCTTATGCCTAAATTCAACACCGGATTTCTATTCATAATGCGAACTGTTTACATCAGTGCTTGAATAAAATACCCTCCATATATACAAGCACGAAAAATCAAAAATCGGGCAGGATTTTTGAAAAATATGCTCCGTGTGAATTTCAAAATTCCCCATAACAATCTGTCGAACGCAAAACTCTAATGAAACAGAAAGTTTGAGCGCAATACCAGTAGACATAGGGCGGTGTTGCGCGCTATAATTATATCATCGGGATATGCTCCCGAACCGACAAGGAGAGAACAAAACGAAAGGAGGTGGCGGTATGCTTACCTACGAACAGCAGACAAAGAAGCTCCTGAGCAAGCGTGAGACTCTGGAGAAACGTATGCGTGAGGACAGTGCTGAGATCGAGAAGATCAATGCGAAGCTGAATGCTATCCAGCTCGCTAAGATCAGGGACGCACTTGGCTGTGATGAGCAGGGACTTTTTGAGCTTATTACTCAGCACCCTGAGAAGCTCTTGGAGCTTACGACTCAGGGTACTGTCGTGAGCGATACAGAAAAAGCTCAGGACAGCGATGAGATGGACGGTCAGACTTCGTTCTTTGACAAGAAACGCAACCCTTATGAGGATTAAGAAAATCCTACATAACGATGATAGCCGTACTCGCTGAGGTGCTGTCCTGCGCGCTATAATATTACTGTGCAGGAGTAACGCCCCTGCAACATTGAGCCTATGCGTGTAGAGAAAGATGATCGCAGGCGGAAAGGAGAAAATTGCAGAAGAAAGAGACACTTGCTGAAAAGGTGGAGCGATACAAAGACAAGCCCACCGACACAGCGACTTATGAGATCGAGGGACAGACTTTTATTGTCACCGCACACTTTGTCTGGGAGAAAAATCTCGACAAGGTGATCCACGATCATGCTTTTCACAGAGCAATGGAAAATTCCGAAACAATGTAGTCCTTACTGCCGTATTCGGTGTTCCATGCTCTTTGAGATATACCGAATATGGCTGCTTTGTTTGTCAGAAAGGAGTTTATCATTATGACAAAGCAGTCGCATTACAACGTGGGAATCTATGTGCGTTTATCGCAGGAGGACGAACGCGCCGGAGAATCCATTTCAATAGAAAATCAGAAAAAAATGCTGACGGAGTACGTCAGCAAGCAAACAGGCTGGAATTTGGTGGAGATATACGAGGACGACGGCTATTCGGGTACTGACTTCAATCGTCCGGGTGTCCAGAAACTTCTCGATGATGCGAGGTCGGGAAAGATAAACTTGATTCTTTGCAAAGACTTGTCCAGATTTGGTCGTAATTACATCGAAGTCGGTCAGTATGTGGATTATATTTTCCCGTCATTCAATATCCGCTTTATTGCCCTGAGCGACAATGTGGATACGCTTGAACGCAACAGTACGGCAATGGATATGATGCCGATAATGAACCTTTTTAACGAGTGGCACGCCGCCAGCACTTCCAAAAAAATTCGCGCGGTCATGGTGTCAAATGCAAAGCAGGGAAAGTATCCTGCTCCTGTTGCACCTTTCGGCTATCTCGTTGGAGAAACGGAAGATCGTCTTCCTGTTGTAGATGAAACGAATGCACCTTACGTACGTATGATGTATAAAATGCGTTCCGAGGGTGCAAGCTCTCCGCAGATCGCTAAGACTCTGAACGCACAGGGAGTTATCACGCCGTCCGATTACACTTACAAGCGTTTGGGCAAGCCGAATCCCTACATATCCAACCACCTTTGGAATGCCGCAATGGTGCGTGACATTCTTGAAAACCCGATTTACAAGGGTGCTGTCGTTAGCCAGAAATACACAACGGTTTCCTACAAAAACCACAAGAAGTATATCAAGGATTCTGACGAGTGGATCGTCATTGAAGATGCTTTTGAGCCAATCGTAGACAAGGAATTATGGGACAAAGTGCAGGAGGTCAACAAGTCGTGCAGTCACGGCAAGGTTACGAAAAGCGGAGTGATACTTCCGCTCGGTGGTCTGATGTACTGTGCCGACTGCGGGGCAAAGCTGAAAAACAACACCACGTTCCATGAATCAAAAAAGCGTGGCAAATACAAGCTCGTCACCTATATCTGCAACACCTACGCCAATCACGGCAAAACTGTATGCTCCTCACATTCGATTTTACAGCGTGTTATCGAGGACGAGGACGGCGAGAGAAAGCGTTACATGGCTATCAAGGCAAACGAACGCAACTAGCAGACCGAGGACGAGAGCAGACTTCTGAAACAGGCAGAGAATAGGCTTGCGGAGCTTGAAACGATCATCAGCAAGACCTACGAGGAAAGAATGCTCGGTAAGCTGCCCGAAGATCTGAGTGCAAAAATGCTTGAAAAGTATACTGCCGAACAGAGGGAGCTTTCCGAACAGGCTGAATATTGGCGTAAATCGAGCAGACAGGTAGAGCAGGACATTCAGGACGTTGAGAGGTTCATTCAGCGTTTGAAGAAGTGGAGCGATGCACCTTGCCTTACCCGTGAGCTGTGCCCTGCGAAGAGATTACAACAGTACCCAGCCCGAGGCGATGCACCTTGCCTTACCCGTGAGCTGTGCCTTGACCTGATTAAGTTCATTGTGGTCTATGCCCGTCCCGAAGATCGCAATGCACCTCGCAGGATAGACATCTATTACAAGTTCATCAGCAAGTCTCTCTCAGACAGCAGAAACCTCTTACTTCCGCAGAATAGCGTGGAAATTCAGGAATCGTAAATGGTTGTCCTTTTGGGTGGGTGACAACAGATACCCAACCTACGATTTTTAGCTGATGCTTTTTGTTTTCAGTATCCTTTTGCCTTACACGGGATTCTACCACAAGCATTTGATCTATGATATATTTCTTTTCGTCAAAGCTCAAATCGTCTTGTTCAAGCATATTGGATAGCGTATTGAGAATTGAATTACAGATAGCATAGTAGGACTGTACGCTCTCAGCATTGTCTGATAATGCCTTTTCAAGAAATCCCTTGTATTCAGATACTATTTCCTTGACCGTACCCGCATATGTCGGAAACTGTTCTATTGCTTTTTTCGCTACTTCCGGATCCATGTTTGGAAGCATCGAAAAGAAAGTCATGATTTTGTCCTTGGAAAGATGTCTGAAATCTGGAATGTTCAGTTTTTTCAGAACCTGTTTCTCCGTGAGCTGTGCAACCTTAACCGCCATTTCACATTCTCCTTTCACTCAGTCGATATAATTAAACAGCCTATCCGCTGTATCCGGACCTTTACCGTTCTTTTGTGTTGCCTGCCTGCTGCCGACAAACGAATTTGCAGAGGTTCGCACTGCAAAGATCTTATACCCCTGCAACAGATCAACCGCATCATTCTGTATCACGTTAGCCACAACAACAATCTCTATTTCAGGATTTTTTTGTTTCAGTTTGTCTATCATATCAAGGACAGATTTTCCTGTATTGATTACGCTGTCAACAATTACCGCAAATCCTTGCTGTATATCAGGGAGTGCATCGGTTTTAGGATTGCAACTGTAAAATGTACCGCCAAAGCCTGTGTATACACCGTCACCGAAGAAGCGACCGCCACGTTCAAGTACGATAACAGCGGCATTGATATTGGGGATAAAGCCTCGCATGACCTCACCGAGTTTTCTTCCAAGCCTGATGTGTGCATCTGCAAGCCTTGCACCATTCACACCTGAATCAGACTTGCAGATTGCAATATCATCTGCTATACAGCCGTCATTATCAGCCAGTATGTATGGCGATCTGTCATAAATTAGCCTTATTCCTAACAAATCCGAATCTCTCAGAGAACGACTAAGGTATTTGCCGATATACAGATAGCCCTTGTCTGCCTGTTTCAGCATATAGTAATCATTCCTGCCGTCACCGTATGCTGTGACA
>NZ_CACWPP010000179.1 GCF_902762735.1 uncultured Ruminococcus sp. | reverse complement strand
GAGATAAAAAAATAATATTAACTATACAAATATTAATATTATTAGTAACACTACTATTATGGGAATTATTAAGTGAATTTGATATAATTAACACATTTTTATCTTCATCACCAAAAGAAGTAATAAAAACTATTATATCCCTATCAAAAAATAAAGTATTGTTTAAGCACATCAGCATAACTACTTATGAAACAATAATAAGCTTTTTAATTACATCTATTGTTAGCTTTATAGTTTCAGTAATAATGTTTATGTCAAAAAAAATAGCAAAAATTATAGACCCATATCTAACAGTAATTAATTCACTTCCAAAAGTTGCTCTTGGACCACTAATAATAATTTGGATGGGAGCAAGTATAAAATCAATTATATTTATGGCTATATTAATTTCTTTATTCACCACAACTATAAACATGTATAATGCGTTTAATTCTACAAATGAAAATTACATAAAATTATTAAAAACATTTAATGCTTCAAAAAAAGATATACTTTTAAAGTCCGCTGTGTATGCGGCTGAACAAAAACGCGCGGCAGTAAGTCTGCCGCGCGTTTGCCTGTTATTTGAAGAACAGCGGAAGTTTTTCGAGGAAGAAAATATCCGTCCTGTCAGCTGCATCGCCCTCCGCGAGGACTGCACCCTTGCCGACGATATTGCCGCCCGCCGCATTGACAAGCTGTTCGATAGCTGTCAGCGACTCACCCGTGCTGATGACATCATCAAGTATCAGCACGCGCTTGCCTTTCAGCCTTGCCACATCTTCCTGCGAGAGGTAAAGCGTCTGCACATTTGCAGTGGTGATGGACTTTACCTGCACCGAGATAGGATCGGTCATATACAGCTTGACCGACTTGCGGGCTACCACATAATTCCTGCCCGACTGCCTTGCCGCCTCGTAAGCAAGCGGTATGCCCTTTGACTCAGCAGTGATGATAACATCGAAATCAGGTGCTTTTTTCAGCAGCTGCTCAGTCACCTCAACTGTCAGCTCAACATCTGAAAACATGATGAATGCTGCAATATCGAGCTTCTCACCTGCCGCACAGATCGGCAGTTCGCGTGTAAGCCCTGCCACCTTCAATGTATATGTTTCCATTTTAAACAACTCCTTCTAATCAAAACTCTCTATCGGATGATCTTTTGAGATCTCGTAAACCGTGTACCATGTGCAGGTGTCGTCGGTTTCGCAAAATGCAAAATCCGACTCTTTATCAGACTCACCATAGTATACCTTACCATCTAATTCATAGATCTTTTTATAGCCTTTGCTTTCAAAAAAATCACCGTAATCATTATTTTTTCTGCCGATAAAGACTGTCATCTTGCCATCGGCAGAATCGCCAACCGAAAAGCCTCTGCTGACCCTGTAAAACACTCCTGTTGTTCCCGCAAGTTCAGATAAGCCGTAGCCCATTTTTGAAAGCGAGCGCATCATCATTATCTCGACAGTTGCAAAGGCAAGCACCGCCAATGTGATGATAAGACCTATAACACCTTTTCTCTCCATGTGTACCTCCCTTGTCAGAGGAAAATGTATTTTAGTATGAACAGAACCATCAGCACATACATGATGGGGTTGACCTGTTTTGCCTTTCCGCACAGTACGTTTATGACCACATAGGAAATGACACCGATGGAAATACCCTCTGAAATGCTGTAAAACAGCGGCATCGCCAGTATGCAGAGGTATGCGGGCACTGCTGAGGTGTAATGCTCGGCATCGAACTTTATGTCAGTGATAGAGCTGAACATCAGAAAACCCACAAATATCAGCGCGGGCGCTGTTGCAAACGACGGTATCGCAATAAACAGCGGTGCAAACAGCATCGAAGCCAGAAACAGCAGTGCAGTCACAACAGAGGTAAGACCCGTCCTGCCGCCTGCGCCCACACCTGCCGCCGATTCAACAAAGGTCGATGTGGTGGAAGTGCCAAGCACTGCGCCCGCTGTTGTAGCTACCGCATCAGCCATCAGCGC
This sequence comes from uncultured Ruminococcus sp., assembly GCF_902762735.1. Classification (GTDB taxonomy): domain Bacteria; phylum Bacillota; class Clostridia; order Oscillospirales; family Ruminococcaceae; genus Hominimerdicola. Next base: position 5,541 of record NZ_CACWPP010000179.1, on the reverse strand, counting down.
GGGGCGTATATTTGGCAGTCTGCCGTCTTTATCCAGCATATCCGCCTTTGATGCCACACCTATCAGCGTACCTATCGTGTCGAACAGATCGACAAACAGGAACGAGAAAACTATCACCCCGAACCTGAAAATGCCCAGCTCGCTCATATCAACATCAAAGCACTGACCAAAAGTATTGCGTATCGCCGTAAAATCGGTCATTTTAAATGTCGGGAAAAGCGAGTACCAGTTCTCGTTATCAGGCTGATAGATACCTGCAAGCTGACATATCATGCCAAGCACCCATGTGCCAACAATGCCCAGAAGTATCGACCCGGGGACTTTTTTTATGTATAGGACGATCATTCCCAGCGTACCTGCTGCCGCCAGCAGCGCACATATCCCGCGTGTGGAAAAATCTTCGGTAAAATCCACTATCTGTACCAGCGTAGCGCCGCCCACGACCAGCTTTGCATTTTGCAGTCCTATAAATGCTATGAACAGACCGATGCCCACCGATACCGCCTTTTTCAGCGCTATGGGAATGCTGTCAAATATAGCTTCGCGCACTTTTGTCAGCGAAAGTATGATGAACAATACGCCTTCAATGAAAACAGCCAGCAGTGCCGCCTGCCAGGGATAACCCATCGAGCCGCAGACCGTATATGCCATAAATGCATTCAGTCCCATGCCTGCCGAAAGCGCAAACGGCAGGTTAGCGACCATTCCCATGAACATCGTGCCGATAAATGACGCTATACATGTTGCCAGAAGCACTGCGGTGCTGTCCATGCCCGTCTGTGCAAGCACGCTGGGATTTACTGCCAGTATATATGCCATAGTCATAAACGTGGTCAGCCCCGCGATGACCTCAGTACGCACATCTGTGCCATGCTCTTTCAGTTTGAAGAATTTCTCCACAGACTATTCCTCCCCGAATTCGGCTATGCATGGCAGATTGCGGTAATACTCACCATAATCCAGCCCGTATCCGATAACAAAGTAGTCGGGTATTGTGAACAGTGAGTAATCCGACTGAAGATCTACCAGCCTTCTTTCGGGCTTATCAAGAAGCGTCACCACCCGCAGTGAGAGCGGACTTTTGCTTTCAAGGTATTCCATCACTTTTTTCAGCGTTCTGCCTGTGTCGATAATATCCTCTACTATCACCACATGGTACTTGCTTATATCCTGTGCAAGGTCGAGGGTTATCTCGACTTCGCCGCTGCTCTCGGTGCTTTCAAAATAGCTTTTTGCCGCCATAAAGCCTATCTCATGGGGTATAGTTATGGCACGGCTGAGATCCGCCATAAAAATAAATGCGCCTTTCAGTATACTCACCAGCAGCAGCGGCTTGTCCTTATACTCCATGCTGAGTATCTCGCCTGTGCGGGTGATGGCGGCTTTCAGCTCCTCCTCTGAGATTATCACGCGCTTGATATGCTTGTGAAACTCGGACATATTAGTTATCTGCATCAGTTATCTCTCCTTTCGCTCAGATCGTTCCGAAAATCCTGTCGCCTGCATCGCCCAGACCAGGTACGATATAAGCATCATCGTTGAGCTTCTCATCGAGACAGCCCACATAAATATCAATGTCAGGGTGAGCCTTTTCAAGTGCCGCCAGTCCTTCGGGAGCGGCTATTATGCACATGAATTTGATGTGTTCACAGCCGTGCTGTTTGATGAAATCCACAGCCGTTATAGCAGAACCGCCTGTTGCCAGCATCGGATCGGGCAGTATGACCAGTCTCTCATTTATATTCTCAGGCAGCTTGCAGAAATATTCATGCGGCTCGTGAGTGACTTCATCGCGGTAAAGACCGATGTGCCCCACCTTAGCCGACGGAACGAGCGCTAATATCCCGTTCACCATGCCCAGCCCTGCCCTGAGTATGGGCACAACAGCCAGTTTTTTGCCCGAAAGCATCGGCACAGCCGCTTCGGTTATGGGCGACTTTACCTTTACAAGCTCGGTCGGCAGGTCGCGCAGAGCCTCATAGCCCATCAGCATAGCGATCTCCTCAACGAGTATGCGAAAGTCCCTTGTGCCTGTGTTTTCATCGCGCAGAAGCGAAATTTTGTGCTTGATAAGGGGGTGGTCAATAACTGTAACTCTGCTCATTTTATAAAAACCTCACTTTTATCTGTTTCTTCCGAACCTTATGCTATCGAATAGCTTTCATCAAAACATCACATTTCTGATTATATTTTAGCATATCTCAGTCAGAATGTCAATAAAAATATAAGATATAAACCGTTTTTAGTGTAAAATTAATATTTTTCTGTCTTTTGTAATATCAAAACGCGCACTCGTGAAAAGTGCGCGTTCATATCATTGTTATACTTAAGGTTCTTGGCGTATATCTTTCCCCCGCCGCAGGCGGGGGAAAGATATACAATGCTCAATTATCCTTTTGTTTACCGCATTTTTAGTTGGTGTGTTAAAGGGATAGTCATATCCCAATTTGGTTGTGTATTAAGCCATTTTGTATCATCAGCAATACACATCAAAATTGGGAGTCATTGTTTTCCTGTCAGCAGTCTTTTTAAAAGCGGGAACACCAGCTTTGCCATGCCTTTTAAGTACCGTCCCATCGAGAAGCCCTCCATGTAATCGGGGTGTTGATCGGTGGGGCGTTTGCTTATCTTGCCCTCAAAAAACAGGTAAGCTGAAAGCAGTTCGTCCATATCCTTGATGGAGTATTTCCAGTAAGGCTTTTTGAGTTCTGTAACACCGCTGAGTTCTATTATATGCGCGGTAAATGACATGCAGTTCTCTGCACCTGCTATGCGAAAGCCGTGTAACAGCGGCATGGTCGCCATAGAGAAGAGGTTGAAGAGATAGCCGCCCTTTTCGCGCTCATCTATAAACGCCAGTATCTTGCGGTAAGCCTGTTCGCCAACTTTCAGTTTGAATACTTTTGCGCCGAAATCGGCATGGTCGCCAAATGCGTAATAGTCGCGGTATTCGCGGGTGAAGCCTGCTTCAAAGGGGAAGTTATGGTATCTTCTCGAAAAGCTGATGAAGTCCCGCAAACTTCCGTCAAGGCTGACCGCGATGTGCGTGTACGGATAGCCCGTCAGCCAGCGTGCCGCACCGCCAAGACCTGTGTGTGCCTTTATCAGCACGATGTAGATGTCTTTCATTTCTGACTCTCTTTCAGTCGGCGGAACAGTGCGACTGCCATGCGCACCATCTCGTAGTACATGGGAATCATGGCGATGTACATGAACATATCCACCAGAGTTACGCCGTGCCCTGCCACAGCGAAAAGCTGTTTTCCGCCGAATATCATGGAGAGTATGGAGATGCCTGCATACATGAGATGGGCTTCGATGGGACCCAGACGCGGGAACTGAAATTCGTTGAAATAGATGATGTAGTTCATCATAGTGACGTTCATAACACCGTAAAGGGGCGCTGCCAGTGCCGCAGGAAGCAGGTGCGCCGCAGGACTCAGACCCATAGCGATTATCAGAAAAGTGGAGAAAAGTATATCCACCATAAGGTCATAATACGCCCCTGCCTTTGAGGAAAGCCCCCTTGTTCTCGCCACGTAGCCGTCAAGGTCATCTGCCACCAGATGCACAGCCAGACCGATGATAGTGCCTATCCAGAAAAACCTGCTGAAATTTGTCAGCAAAGTCATAATAATGGCAAAAACGCCGCCCAGCGCACTTACCGTTGTGACCTGATTTGGTGTCACGCCATCGGGGATATGCGGTCCCACATTCTTGTACAGAAATTGCTGAAAACCTGTTTCAAGTTTGCTGGGTATCATTTTCTTGACGGGATTTTTGTAAACTTCTGCCATGCTATCCTCCGAATTTAAAGAGATTTTTCACCATTGAACCGATGAAATATTTGTAGTCGATAAAATCATATATCCCCTGCCGCCATGCCCGCAGGAAGAGCTTTACCACCAGAATATGGTAGTGCATGTAATATCTGCGCACACTCATATGGGCGGGCTTTGCCACAACATGCAGGTAATCCCAGTGGGAAAGCACCGTAGTGATATAGAAGTTTTTTCTCCCTTAGTGTAGTCGCATAGCACCGTCGGTTATGCGACTTTTTTCCCATATTTACCTGTTTCAACGGAGATCGTGGATACCGCCACATCAAAGCGGTAGTGGATCTCAATATCCTGCACACGCTTTCCGCTGGACTTGTCGGGTTCGTGGACGATGATCTTATCAATCAGTTCGTGCATGATCTCAGGCGTGAGCGTTTCGATATGCTCGTACTTATGCACCACTTTGAGGAACGCAGTCACATCGGAGGACTTCTGCTCTGCACCGTCAATCAGGGTTGTAAGCTCCGCAACGGTAGCTTTCAGTTTTGCCTGTTCTTCCTCATATCCTGCCGACATCATCGTGAAACGCTCGTCCGACAGCCTGCCGAGGACATTATCCTCATAGAGCCTTGTAAAGAGCTTGTCAAGTTCAGCGATACGCTTTTCAGCCTGTTTCAGTGTTTTCTTTGCTTTTGTAAGCTCTGAGGACTTACGCTGAACGGAATTGCTCATAGCGGTCTGAATAAACTCGTCCTCGTTCTCCCTCACCGTAGCAAGTAGCTTGTTCAGCTCACCGAGGACGATCTCATTCAGGACACAGGTGCGGATATAATGCACCGAGCATCTGTCCTGTTCCTTTGCGTATGTAGAACAACGCATATGCTCCTGTTCGGGACGCTCGTTCTTGCGGCGGCTCAGGTACATCTTTTCTCCACAGTCAGCACAGTACACCATTCCTGCAAAGGGATTGACCATCTGCATCTTCTGCGGTCTGCGCTTGTGCTTGCGAAGTTCCTGCACCAAGTCAAAGGTCTGCTGCGTGATGATAGGTTCTTGCGTATTCTCGAAGATCTGCCACTCGTCCTGCGGATTGTAGACGATTTTGTGAACCTTGTAGGACTTCATCTTTGTACGGAAGTTGACCGTATGACCGCAGTATTCATAGCGTTCAAGAATATGGGCAATCGTGTTTGCACCCCAGCGGTATGTTTTAGCGTTGTGTCTGCCGTTGTCCCTGCCCTGAGAAAGAGCGTAGGCAGTCGGTGTTGGTATGCCTTGCTCCGTCAAAATCCTTGCAATCTGCACCGGACCGTAGCCGTCAATGCAGAGCTTGAAAATCTTGCGCACCACCTCGGCGGCAGGCTCATCAACTACCCACAAATTCTTGTCGGTATCAGACTTCTTGTAGCCGTACACGGGCGGACACAGGTGCTTGCCCGACTGTCCCTTTGCCCTGAACACAGCACGGATCTTCTTACTGCAATCACGGGCGTACCAGTCATTAAAAATGTTCTTGAAAGCAAGCAGTTCGTTCTCGGATTTCGCTGTATCGACATTATCGTTCACAGCAATGTAGCGAACATCATAATCGGGGAAAACCATTTCGATAAGTTCGCCCGTTTTCAGATAATCACGACCTAAACGGCTCAAATCCTTTGTAATGACCGTAGCGACCTTGCCGTCCTCAATGTCAGCCATCATCGCTTTGAAGCCGTCACGCTCCCAAGTCGTTCCGCTCACTCCGTCATCGACGTAGAAAGTC
>NZ_CACWPP010000178.1 GCF_902762735.1 uncultured Ruminococcus sp. | reverse complement strand
CGCGTTTGGACTGCTTCCCCGATGCGAGAGGCTCTGCCCCTCGCGCTCCCCGCAAGCCTGCTGGCGCGAGGCTTGACCGCGCGCTTTGACTCGGCTTCGTTTTGTGTTTTTTCAACGCTTTGTCGGCGGCACAGCATTCTCCAATGCATGCCAACTAATTATGAATTATGAATTATGAATTGTTCAGCTCTGTGATGCGCGGCTGTAAAGAATGCCGTCTTCCTGCGGCTCGATGCCTTTGGCATGGAAAAGTTCCGATACCGTCACAAGCTCATAGCCCTGCTTCTGTAATTCGGGAACTATCGTCTTTATAGCCTCAGCAGTGCGGAAATTGCTCCCGCCATCATGCAGAAGTATTATCGCACCGTCCTCAGCCTGCGCAAGAACTTTTTCTGCTATCGTTTCAGCCGAAACGCTCTTATCCCAGTCGTTACAGCCCAGACCGTTGATAAAAGGTTTGTCTATCGTCTCAAACATGGTGTCGTTCACAGCGATGTAAGGCGGGCGGAAAAATCTCGGTGTCACACCTGTCAGTGATTTTATTTTCTCATCGGTGTAGTCCATCTCGGCTTTTATCTCCTCAGCCGTCATTTTGTCCATGTAGGAATGTGTGCGCGAGTGGCTGTTGACCTCAAAACCCAGTGCCGCTTCGCGCTTTACCGTTTCTTCGGTGGAATTGTTGATGTTGTCGCCTATCAGGAAGAAACTTGCCCGCGCGTTGTTTTCTTCAAAAACATCGAGTATCATGTTGGTGCTGACCGCATCGGGACCGTCATCAAAGGTCAGCGCTATTACTTTGCCATATTCTTCGGGGGACTTGAAAGAAGTTACCGCAGGGGTCACACTTGTTTCGGGGGGAGCGGTCTCGGTCTCCGCCGAAGTCACCGTGTTTTCGCCCGAAGTCTTTTCGCTGACATCATTTCCGCCTGTACTGCCGCAGCCTGTCATAAACATCAAACCTCCCAGAAATGCGGCAAAAGCCGCTTTGCCGTATCTTTTCATGCTGTCACCACCCCATTATCCGCTTTATCTCGGCGGTGAGTGCTTCTGCCGCTTTGGTGTGTGTCTTTTCACTGGGGTGGTAGTCAGCCACCTGACCGTCCTCAGCCGCATTCTGCGGTTCAAGGTGGAAAGCTGAGATATTCGTGTCACCCGTTTCGGCGCTGTATTTTTCCACAGCCGCTTCAACATAAGGGTAAAGCCTGTCGCCCATAATGCCCAGCACGCAGAGTATACGCGCATCGGGATTGTCCTTGCGCACCGTTTTCAGGAACTCGGCATAGCCATCGGCATATTCCTGCTGACGGTCAGCGTTGGTGGTGCAGTAGCTGTCGTCGTTCGTACCCAGATTTATGACCACCAGTTCGGGCTGATACAGCGAGTAGTCCCAGTCAATATCCTGCGGCTGTACATCGCCGAAAGCGCCGTAGCTGAACCCCATCTTCTCATAATAGAGAGGTATCTGCTGGTCGGGCTTCTGTTTGCCGTCGCCCGTCCAGCCGCTGATTATGCCCCAGCCGCTTATGGAGAACATGCTGTATTCCGCATTGAGGTTCTCAGCCGTTTTGTAAGCATAAGCGCGGGTCACATCTTCGGTGGAAGTCTTGAACTTGTGGGTGGGGTCTTCGTCATCGACACCGTAGCCGCAGGTTATGGAGTCACCGATGAACTCTATCTTATGCGCCTTTTGCTCGGTGGGCTTGACTGAAGCGCCCTCTTCCAGCTGTATAGGCATTATGCCGAAGCATGACATAGCCGTTTCGGACAGCTTGACTATCCTCACCGTTTTTGTGACTTCTGTATCGCCCGATATAGGGGTATACTTCTTGATAACCTCGTTAAGCATATCGTCCACGACCCTTTCGCCGTCAACATAGATGGCGATGCGGGCGTAATTATCACGCGGACCTGACCCGCTTATCTTGTCGCCCTCGACCATTATATCGAGATTTTTCCCTGTGAACTCAAATTCAGCGCCCGAACCGCTTAGCCCGCACCATAATGTGCCGCTGTCTGCGAGATAAGTCCTGCCGATGAGTTTTGCGTTTTCCGCAGTCAATCTTGTACCCTTCATTCCTTTGACCTCCTCAGTCTGAGAAGCTGTGCTGTCGGCAGGGGAGTCGTTTCTCTCCGAATTGCCGCAGGCAGTTCCACCTATACAGAGGACAGCCAGCAGTACAGCTAAAATTTTCCTTTTCATAAGGTCACCCCATTTCCATATGGCACTATTATATCATGTAACTTTTTAATAATCAAGGGGGAGGGCGTTAATTGGAATTCATAATTCACAATTCATAATTCATAATTATGACTATCCCTTTAGCACACCAGCTGAAAATGCTGTAAACAAAAGGATAACCAAGCGCCCCATATTTTTCCCCCGCCGCAGGCGGGGGAAAGATATGCGCAAACCACCTTAAGTTCTGTAAAACCGCCGTTTTTGCGGTGTGTCAGCGGGATAACCACAATTCATAATTCTTGTTGTCATGTTCGCGGGAAAGCCGCTTTTACGCAGATACAGCGTACTGTCAAGTGCGGTGCAGCAGAAAGCAGCGGATACAAATTATACTTGTCGGTCAGAAAAAATGAAACAAGGCAAGAGCTGAGAAAAGTGTTTTAGCGCCAACGATGCGGTGTTTTGCAAAGATGTCTGCACTTTATGTTTTTGCTTGCTTTTTTGTGCAGGATATGTTATAATGATACACGGAATTCATATCACCTTTATAAAGGAGAATAAACTATGAGAAAAAGCGGTATTCTTATGCATATAAGCTCACTGCCGAACGATTACGGTATCGGCAAACTAGGCAGGGAAGCCTTTGAGTTCGTCGATTTCCTCGCAAAGTCGGGGCAGTCGTGCTGGCAGATATTGCCTGTGTCACCCACAAGCTACGGCGATTCACCCTATCAGAGTTTCTCGACACACGCGGGAAACCCCTATTTTATCGACCTTGAGACCCTTGAAAAAGAGGGCTACCTCAAAGCCGATGAATACAAGGACATCGACTGGGGCAAGGATAAAACGTCGGTGGATTACGGGCTTATCTACGAAAAACTCTTCCCTGTGCTGAAGATCGCGCACAAGCGCTTCCGCAAGAACCCCGCAAAAGGCTTTGCAAAGTTCGTCATAGAAAACAAGGACTGGGTCTATGATTACGGTCTGTTCATGGCGCTTAAATTCGCACACGGCGGCAAGGCGTGGTACGAGTGGGAGGATCAGCTGAAAATGCACAAGGGCAAAGCTGTCAAGCAGGCGGCTAAACAGTATGCCGATGATATAGATTTCTGGTGCTTTGTTCAGTACGAATATTTCAAGCAGTGGAAAAAGCTGAAAAAATATGCCAACGACAAGGGCATCAAAATAATAGGCGATATACCGATATACTGCGCTTATGACAGCGTTGAGGTATGGGCAGCGCCCGAATATTTCTACCTTGACAAGGACAAAAAGCCCATTGAAGTCGCAGGCTGTCCCCCCGATGTGTTCTCTGAGGACGGTCAGCTGTGGGGAAATCCCCTCTACCGATGGGACTATATGGCAAAAGACAAATACCGCTGGTGGATAGGGCGCATACGCTCCGCCTTTGAGATATACGATACCGTCAGGATAGACCATTTCCGCGGGTTTGAGAGCTACTACTGCATACCCTACGGCGCACCGAACGCGAGGAAGGGTCACTGGAGCAAAGGACCTGACATGAAACTTTTCAAGGCAGTGGAGCGTCAGCTGGGCGAGCTGGATATAATCGCTGAGGACTTGGGCTTCCTCACCAAAAAAGTCGTAAAGATGCTTGAGGCGGCGGGCTATCCCGGTATGAAAATACTTGAATTTGCCTTTGACGGTGACAGCACGAACGGCTATCTGCCGCACAATTACCGCACCTCAAACAGCGTATGCTATACAGGCACTCACGACAACGAAACTTTGCCCGGCTGGGTGAAGAGCAGTGATAAGAAGACCATTGACTTCTGCAAGAAATATCTGGGTGTCAAGAAAGATGCCGATATATCATGGGCGATGGTGCGTTTATGCTGGTCGAGCATATGTGACACAGCTATTGCGCAGATGCAGGACATACTTGAACTTGACTCATCAGCGAGAATGAACACACCTTCCACCGTAGGCAGCAACTGGAAGTGGCGTTTAGACAGCATGGACACTTTGACCGACAAATTAAGTGACAAGCTGAGGGAGCTGACTGTACTATACAACAGAGTCAATTCATAATTCATAATTCATAATTCATAATTATTGGCATGGGCGAAAGCGGGCTGTTTTAGCGGTCACTTAGCCGCCCAACAAAGCTGAGCAAGAACACAAAGCTATCCTCGCGCCAGCAGGCTTGCGGGGAGCGCGAGGGGCAGAGCCTCTCGCATCGGGGAAGCAGTCCAAACGCGACAAACAAAACAAGTTGGGCGAACAAAGAAAACGACGGAAAGAGGTCAAAGCATTCGACCAAAGCAAGCCAAAAGCGGTTAAACACGACATAACGATGACCCGAAAGTTCGGCGGTAAACACGGCGGGAGCAAGCCCCCGCCCTACACGTAGGGAGTGCAGACCCAAAAGCGGGCAATTCGCAAAGAAAAGAGCGTACTCAATTCCCGCGAACAGCACTCCCTGTGTGCGGGCGCGAATTGCCCGCGTGATATTAGCCGAACAGCGGAGCGTCTTCGGCGGTCGGTCATCGCTCACCGGCGTGAAACGCAATTCTAAGGTGTAGTGCGGTGGCGCAAACGCCGTTCGCCCTGCACACACTCCCGCACCCATATCAAGACCGAATAATAAACACCGAAAAGTGAATAATAAACGGAAAAGAGGTAGTATCCAAATGGACACAAAAACATTCAGAAATAAGCTCGCGCAAATGCTTGAGCAGAGCTTCGGGAAAAATATCGCAAGCGCTGAAAGCCACCAGCTGCATGACAGTATCTCGAAAATAGTCATGGAGGATATTTCGGCACAGTGGAAAAAAAGCACCGAACAGCACCTCGCGGGCAGACGCGCTATGTACCTCTCGATGGAGTTCCTTATGGGCAGAGCTGTCTATAATAACCTGCTGTGTCTGGGAATTACCGATGTGGTCGATGAGGTCCTCAAAGCTGAAGGCAGAAGCCTCGCTGAACTGGAGGACATCGAAGATGCAGCTCTCGGCAACGGCGGTCTTGGCAGACTCGCCGCCTGCTTCCTTGACTCCGCCGCCGCCCACGATATACCGCTGGACGGCTACGGTATACGCTATAAGTACGGTCTTTTCAAACAGTCCATCGTGGACGGCTTCCAGCACGAAGAAGCCGATAACTGGACTAAGTTCGGCGACCCCTGGTCGGTAAGGCGCGAGGAAGATTCAGTCGAAATAACCTACGGCGATCAGAAAGTTCTCGCAGTGCCATACGATATGCCGATAATCGGCTACGGCACTAAAAATATCGGCACACTCAGACTGTGGCAGGCTGAAAGCGCAGATGACTTCGATTTCGCCGCCTTTGACAGCGGTGACTACGACGGCGCAGTCAAAGCACAGAACGATGCCGAGAATATCTCAAAAGTCCTCTACCCCAACGATAACTGCGAAGCAGGCAAGATACTCCGCCTGAAACAGGAGTACTTCTTCTCTGCCGCTTCCGTTGCCGATGCGCTGAGAAAGCATAAGAAACGCTTCGGCACTCTCGATAATTTAGCCGACTATGTCACCATTCAGCTGAACGATACCCACCCCGTCATAGCTATCCCCGAACTTATCCGTCAGCTGATAAAGGAAGGCTTCACTTTCGATAAGGCGTTCGATACCGCACACAAGGTATTCAACTATACCAACCATACCATAATGGCTGAAGCCCTCGAAAAGTGGGACAGCAAAATGGTCGAGAAAGTACTGCCCGATGTATACGCCGTTATCTTGCAGATAAATGAACGCTTCTATGCCGATATGTACGCAAAGGGTCTTGATAAGGCGCAGATACGCAAAATGGCTCCCGTTGGCGACGGCATGGTGAAAATGGCGTTTATGGCGATATTCGTAAGTTCATATATCAACGGCGTGGCGGCTATACACACCGAGATACTCAAAAACGATGCCCTAAAAGAGTGGTATGAACTCTACCCCGAACGCTTCCAGAATAAGACGAACGGCATCACCCAGCGCAGATGGCTCGCTCTCTGCAACCCCGAACTTTCGGCTATGATAACCAAACTTCTCGGGAACGCCGACTGGGTAAAGGATCTCGATGAACTGAAAAAGCTGGAAAAATTCGCCGATGACGAAAGCGTATTAAACGAGTTCATGGCTGTCAAGGAAGCTAAAAAACACCAGCTCGCCGACTTCATCAAAGCACATGACGGCAAGGAGATAGACCCCGACTGGATATTCGATATACAGATAAAGCGCCTGCATGAGTACAAAAGACAGTTCCTCAATGCGCTGGGCATACTCTATATCTACTTCGGCATAAAGGACGGCTCGATAAAGGACTTCACACCCACCGTTTTCATCTTCGGCGCGAAGTCTGCACCCGGTTACAGACGCGCTAAGGCGATAATCAAGCTGATAAACGAGATAGGCGACTATGTAAATGCCGATCCCGAAACTGCTGACAAGCTGAAAGTTGTCTTTGTGCAGAACTATAACGTTTCCTACGCTGAAAAGCTGGTATGCGCGGCTGATGTTTCCGAGCAGATCTCCACCGCAGGCACAGAAGCCAGCGGCACAGGCAATATGAAGCTGATGCTCAACGGCGCAGTCACTCTCGGCACTTATGACGGCGCAAATGTGGAGATAGCCGAAGAAGCAGGCGAAGAGAACGAGTATATCTTCGGCGCAAGGGTGGAAGAACTGGCTGAGATAATGCCCGAATACGATCCCCGCGACATTCTTTTCAAGGACGGGAAGATAAAGCGCGTGCTCGATAAGCTGATAGACGGCACATTCTCCGACGGCGGCGTGCCCTCAGATCAGGAGGGTTCGTTCAGGGAACTTTACAAGGCGCTCACCGACGGCGCAAGCTGGCATGTGCCCGATCACTACTACGTTCTGGGCGACCTGAACAGCTATATCGAAGCAAAGCTCCGCATGAATGCAGACTACAAAGACCGCCTCGCCTTTGCGAAAAAGTGCTGGCTGAACATCTGCAACGCAGGCAAGTTCAGTTCTGACAGGACGATAAAGGATTACGCTGAGAATATCTGGAAGATATGAGCTGATATTAGATAAATAATTCCCAATTTGGTTGTGTATTGTTCCCCCGCCGAAGGCGGGGGAACAATACGAAAGAACAGCCATTTTGTATCATCAGCAATACACATCAAAACTGGGCTATAAATAAAAAGAGGTGCTTGCAGAAGCACCTCTCAGTCTGTCGCAAAAGTCTACCCGAAAGGGTAGGCTTTTTTGAATAAGTGTGGTATAATAAAGAGGGGTGAAAAAGATGCTGGAAAAGAAAACCAA
>NZ_CACWPP010000177.1 GCF_902762735.1 uncultured Ruminococcus sp. | reverse complement strand
CGCTCCCCGCAAGCCTGCTGGCGCGAGGCTTGACCGCGCGCTTTGACTCGGCTTCGCTTTGTGTTTTTGCTACGCTTTGTTGGCGGCACGGCATTCTCCAATGCATGCCAACAATTATGAATTATGAATTATGAATTATGAATTGCCGAAAGTCTGTATTTTTCATGGTACGAATTGTAAGCGCCGATAAACTGTTCGGAACGCTGTGCTTTCAGTTCGTTGAGATAGACATGGCTTCTCATGCTGGACTTTGCGATCTGTATGATCGACACTGCGATATTGGAACAGTGGTCGGACACTCTCTCGCAGTTGATGAGCAGGTCGGAAAGGTAAACGCCCAGCTCAGGACTGCATTCGCCTTTGCGAAGTCGGTCGATATGCTTATCCCTGATCGCGGCGGTGAGATCGTCGATGACTTCTTCCAGCGGCTCAACATTCAGCGCAAGTTCGGTATCATTATTTGCAAAAGCCCTTTCAGTCAGACCCGTGATCTCTGTCAGTGCCGCAAAAAGCGTGGAGAAATCAGCTCTGGCACTGTCTGAAAAGCTGCGGCTTTCACGCTCCATTTCCCGCGCTATCTCTATCATGTTGATGGCGTGGTCGCTGATACGCTCAAAGTCGCTGATGGTGTGCAGAAGTTCGGTGACGGTGCGGCTGTCCTCGTCTGTCAGGCTGACTGCGGATAATTCCAGCAGGAACGTGGAGAGCTGATCTTCCATTTCATCAAGGAGCTGTTCCTTTTCCTCCACGCTCAGCACAGCCTTGTCAGAATAATCAAAGATCGCCCTCAGCGCTTCATGCAGTGCTTCCTTTGCGTTCTGTGCCATTTCCACCGTCTTTTCCCTGCACTGTGAAACAGCAAGGGGCGGTGTGGCGATAAGGCGCTTATCGAGAAGAACAGCTTCTTCGGCTTCTTTGGAATCGTGTATCAGCTTTTTGGCGAGCTTTACAAGCTGACCCGAGAACGGCAGGAGTATCAGCGTGGTGACGATATTGAAAATGGAGTGAACAGCCGCAATTTCCACCGCACTGATGGACTTGTCCACAAATCTGAAATGAATGAGCGCATCAAGTCCGTAGAATACCGCAAGGCAGACCACCGTGCCGATGATGTTGAATGACATATGCACCACAGTAACTCGCTTTGCATTCTTGTTGACACCGATGGAGGACAGCAGTGCTGTCACACAAGTGCCGATATTCTGTCCCATGATGATAGGTATAGCCATTCTGTAAGAGATCGTGCCTGTCAGGGAAAGTGCCTGCAAGATGCCCACAGATGCCGCTGAGGACTGTATCACACCTGTAAAAACAGCACCGAACAAAACGCTGAGAAGCGGATTTTTGAACGCCACAAGAAGATTGCTGAAGCCTTCCATCTCCGCAAGGGGCGAAACTGCGTTCTTCATCAGTTCCATGCCGTACATCAGCACCGCAAAGCCCACCATTATAGTTCCGATGTCCTGACGCTTTTTCTTTTTGCTCATCATTATCATAACAATGCCGATAAGCGCGACTATCGGGGCAAAGTTTTCGGGTTTGAGCATTGAGATAAACACGTTGTCGCTTTTGATGCCTGCTGTGCTCAGGAGCCAAGCCGTCAGCGTTGTGCCGATGTTGGAACCCATGATAACGCCGACTGTCTGTTCAAGCTGCATGATGCCCGAATTGACCAGTCCGACCAGCATTACCGTCATAGCCGACGAGGACTGCACAGCTATGGTGATGCCCGCGCCGAGAGCCAGACTCTTGAACGGATTGGATGTCATTTTTTTGAGAGTCGATTCCAGCTTGCCGCCTGCTATCTTCTCTAAACTCTGTGACATGACGTGCATGCCGAACAGGAAGAATGCAAGTCCTCCGCAAAGGGTACAAATTGAAAAAATGTTCATTTTAAACTCCTTATCTGAATGTGACAGTGATGCTCGTTCCCACACCTACTGTGCTTTCCACATTTATCTCAGCCCCGTGATGTTCTGCTATATGCCTGACTATTGACAGCCCAAGCCCTGTACCTCCCTTTGCACGGCTTCGGCTCTTGTCGATGCGGTAAAACCGCTCGAATATGCGGGGGATACTCTCCTGCGGTATGCCCAGCCCCGTGTCGCTCACGGTCAGCTTTTTATCGGATATATCTATTTCGATATTGCCGTTCTCACGGTTATACTTTATCGCATTGTCCAAAAGGTTGTAGACCAGTTCGGTGATCTCCGTCCTGCTTCCTGTGATGACCGTGCTTTCTCCGCTGACAGTTATCCTTATGCCGCGCATTTCTGCCTGCTGTGACAGACGTTCTTTGCAGTCCTCAGAAACGGCTTTCAGGTCGATCTCATCATCAAGGGGCGTGTCACCGATGCTGTCAAGCTCGGAGAGCCGCAGTATATCGCCGATGAGTGCAAGCATACGGTCAGACTCTTTTCTGATCTTTCCTGCGAACCTCACGCTGTCCTCACCCTGCGCCATTCCCGATTCGATAAGTTCGGCATAGCCCGAAATGGAGGTCAGCGGTGTTTTCAGTTCGTGGGAGACATTTGCCGTAAACTCCTGACGCATTTCGCTCTGTGCATTTCTGGCACTGCGTATCTCCTCAACAAGGGGTATGATTTCGGGGTATATATCCGCATCGCTGACAGATATGTTCTTTTCAAGTATCTCAGGTATTCTTTTAAAAGGTGCTATCATCTTATCGGTCAGCTTGACCGATGCGATGAGCGACACGATCATTATACCGATAATTACAAATACGATTATCAGCAAGGAGCGCTCAAACAGTGCGATGATCGAATCGGTCTGTATCGAAACGCGCAGTATGCTGCCATCTTCCAGCCGCTCTGCATAATAATGATCTTCCGTTCCCAAAGTGTCGGAAAGTCGGGTGTCACTGCCCGTGCCTGTTTGGGCGGCTGATCTTATCTCGGGTCGGTCGAGGTGATTTGTCATGGCAAGGTGATCCGCATCGCTCTCATACAGCACATAGCCGTCCTTGTCGATCAGCGTTATGCGAAAATCTTCGCCCGAAAACATTTCAAGCTCATCAGCAGAGGATAGTTTATCATAGCTTTCCGCCACCAGTCTGCATTCGTGGACGAGGTTTTCTTCGACCTCTCTGCGGAAAAATCCGTAATATGCAAAAGTTGTTGCCACGATACCCACTATCGCTGTGATGATGCCCATATAAAACAGGCTGAGTACTATCTTTCTCTCCATATCACTCGTCCTTATCCAGCTTGTAGCCCACGTTTCGGACAGTCTTTATGTATCTGCCGTATTCACCCAGCTTTGCTCTCAGGGTACGGATATGCACATCAAGGGTGCGTCCCGTGCTTCCCTGACCCCATATCGTATCAATGAGATAGTCGCGCGCAAACGCCTTTCCGGGACTTTTTATAAGGGTTTTCAGCAGTTCAAATTCCTTGTAGGTAAGCTCGGTCTGTCTGCCTGATATGAACACCTTTCGGGACTCTTCATTCAGCAGTATCTCGGCATATCGGTATTCATTATTTCGGCTTTTCCCTCTCAGCCTTGCCTTCACACGGCTTACAAGCTCCATAACGCCAAATGGTTTGCACAAATAATCATCAGCACCCAAGTCAAGCCCTTTCACACGGTCAAGCTCGGTGGTCTTTGCGGAGATGATAATGACAGGTATATTTTCAGTCACAGGGTCATCACGCAGTTTTTTCAGTATAGTCAGCCCGTCGTCGCCCGGAAGCATAATGTCAAGCAAGATGAGATCGGGAACAGCTTTGGCTATCGTCTGACAGAACTCCTTTGAGCCTGCAAAGCACCGGGTATCATAGCCGCTGTTCTTCATCGCAAATGCCTCAAGCTCACGGATATTATCATCATCTTCAACAATGTATATCAGCATATCATCACACTCCTGATACTTTACATTATAGCAGGTCAATGTTAATTTGAACAGTACCGAAAGGTTAAGTCCATGTTAAGTGTGCTTGATCGACGTTTTGATGATTGACTTTTATGCACTCGTCCGCCTGAATGCCCTCAGACGAACGGTAATGCCGCTCATCACCGTCCGTGTCTGCGGAGCGGGACACTGACCGCCCGAAGCGCCCGCCGCCGTGTGAGCAGAACGGGAGCATCGTCTTTCCCGAGAAGTCACAGCTTTCAATCGGCATCGGGCGTACCTGTACGCTGAG
Source organism: uncultured Ruminococcus sp. (assembly GCF_902762735.1). GTDB lineage: Bacteria > Bacillota > Clostridia > Oscillospirales > Ruminococcaceae > Hominimerdicola. The sequence continues at coordinate 356 of NZ_CACWPP010000177.1, read as the reverse complement.
TGTACGCCATTTTGGTACGCCCCAAACGCCGTAATTTCGGGCTTGGTACGCCTGTACGCCATAAATGCAAGTTGTGTTTTTATATATATCAAGCGGGCTTTATAAAGTACTCCCGATTTTGATGTGTATTGCTGATGATACAAAATGGCTGTTCTTTCGTATTGTTCCTCCCGACCCCTAAGACAGATACCTATATATAAGTTTTGCCCCTGAGTGTTACAAAGCACTCAGGGGCATTGTGCATATTTATGTTGCTAAAGCTAAATCAGAATTTATACTCGCTTTTTTGAATTTCTGATATATAGTGCTGTTGTAATAACAACCGCCAGAATAAGAATGTGCAAAATGGTATGATA
>NZ_CACWPP010000176.1 GCF_902762735.1 uncultured Ruminococcus sp. | reverse complement strand
CGCTCCCCGCAAGCCTGCTGGCGCGAGGCTTGACCGCGCGCTTTGACTCGGCTTCGCTTTGTGTGCTTACTTGGTTTTGTTGGCGGCACGGCATTCTCCCGCCCACGCCAATAATTATGAATTATGCATTATGAATTATGAATTAATTATTGTATTTCTTGAAAACGTCTATCATTTCAGGGAAATACCAGTCAAGATCGGCACGGTTCAATAAACCGAAATTCTCTCCGTTGCCTATCCTTGCATAGTTGTCCCACCAGATACAAGGTATATCGTACTTCGCGGCGGCGGCAAGATAGTCGTCAAGACAAGCCACACGCTGGTCAAGATTGTCTTTGTTGACAGAACCAAACTCGCCCACTATGACAGGTATGCCCTTGCTTATGAAAAGTTCGTTCAGGTTCTCAAAAAGTTCGGGGATAGATGTGTCATCAGGGTCGTACTGATCTGTACCCTTAGTGTCAAGAGCAAAGGAGTAAGGAAGGTATGCATGCACCGAGATTATCAGCTTGTCGCTCTCTTCAGGCAGTTCTATGGCAGAAAGGTTGTTGTATGCCGAAGATGCCGCATAGCCCGTTATCATCAGGCATCTGTCAGCATTGTTGCCGCCCGATGCGCGTACAGTTTCCACAAAAGCCTTCTCATATTCGTTGACTATATCCCTTGCTTCGGAAGTGCCTGTCCACTCAGCACCCTCGCCGCGCAATCTCGGTTCGTTCAGACCCTCGAAAATAAGGTGTTCGTCATAGCCCTTGAAACGGTCGGCTATCTGCGCCCACACAGCTTTCAGTTCTTCAATATCCTGTTCTTTCTCAGAAGGCTTCGGCTTGTACCATTCTTCGTGATGGGTGTTGAGTATAACGAACATGCCGTCATCTATGCCGTAGTTGACTATCTCCTGCACCCTGTCCATCCATGCGGGGTCTATCTGATAGTCGTCACGTGGGCAGCCATGCAGTTTCGGCATCAAGACCGTTTCCGCTCGCGTCCATAGTGTTGCCCAAATTCCAGCCGTTGGTCATCTGTGCAACGAGGTCAACAGCGGAGGTGGGGGTCATTTTGTCGTTCTGATGTGTTTCGGAAACGGGAGTACCCTCAGCTGTGTCATCTTCTTCGGCTTTGCTTTCGGCAGAAGTTTCAGCCGAATTTGTATCGTTCCTGCTTTCTGTCTTGCCGTCCTTATCGCCGCACGCAGTCAGTGTCCCGACCGACAGTGCCGCCGCGACGAACAGCGCCGCGATTTTATTGAGTTTCATAGACATTCTCCTTTTTACATTATCATTCATATCTTCCCGCACGAAGCGGTATCTGCCTTAATATTCGTCCTCACTGAACACGCCTGTCCGCCGCATTATTCGTCAGCCTTTTTAGCGGGGTAAGCTGGAGCTATCTTATCCGCAAAGAAAGCGTCGCGGTAGTCGGCGGGGCTGTTTAGCTCCACCTCACTGAACACTCCTGCCAGCCTTTCGCTTGCCACCCAGAGATGGTGGTTATCACTGCCCGCCGTCTTTCTGAAACCGAACTCATCAGCGTACCACTCAGCGTGTCTGTTCCAGCTTTCTTCGCCGTTGCCGCTGTTATAGACTTCTATGCCGTCCACCCATTCGGGCAGAAGAACAATTTTGCCGTTCAGGTAATTTGCCTGTCTGAAAGGGTGGGCATGTATCAGCAGAGCGCCTGCGGCTTTGGCATCATCGTGGAATTTAAAGAAGTCCTTGTCGCAGTCGGGGTGAGCGAGCAGCCACTTTTTATCAAGTCCGTAAACGAGTATATCCGCGCCCTGATAGGTATACTCTATCCCGAAAAAGACTTTGAGACCTATCCTGTCGCCCTCAGCTTTTGCGTTTTCATAGCCTTTGCAGTAAAGTTCGACCTTATCAGCCCACGCAATATCGCGCGGCACGGTGGTATTTGAATTGAAAAAGTGGTCAGTGACGAAAATGCCGTCATAGCCCTCGTCCTTATAGCGCCTTGCCTGTTCAGCGCCTGTTGCCGAAGCGCAGGCAGAAGTTTCGGCTGTATGCAGATGTGTTTCGTATTTGTACATTGATTTGCCTTTCTATTTGCTGATATTGTCCCGCGAATGTGACTGCGGCAGAGTGTGCCGCCCGCAATACAGACGGGCTTTGTGTGCCGTCGGGGTTGCTTGCAGACCCATAGCAGGGTAATTGAAGAACGCAGTTCACCCAAGAGCAAGCCCAAAATGATAATACAAGTCAGCCCAAACATAATTTCCTGAATAAACTGACAAAAACTGACACAAAAATGTCAGGAAATTAAAGCCCGATTTTACGCGGTTTGAGGGTCGAAAATGAATTTACTGAATAAACTGACAGGGTAAATATATTTTTTGAAAAAGTACATAGTGCTATTTTTAAAAAAAATTACCAAATATTAGTAATTCTAATATAATTTTTTAGTTTCATCGTACCCCTGTCAGAAAAGTCAGTTTATTCAAAAACAGGGCTGAAACGCCGTAATTTCGGGAAATCTTTTTCTGACAAAAGCGTGTCAGGAAATGTCAGAAAAGTCAGTAAATTCAATAGTAGGCGAGATCTTACAAGGCAGACAGCGGCGGGAGTAACGCCGACACAGTCGCGAACGCCGCCACAGTCGCGTGACAGTCCAAAGGATAAGCCTGTCAATAGTGTAGGGCGGGGGCTTGCCCCCGCCGTTCGACCCGCACACACCCACGATAAAACGGCGAAACTTCGCGAAAATCCCCGATAATTCGGCGGTAAACACGGTGGTGTGATGTAACACGATGGGAGTAACGCCGACACAGTCGCGAACGCCCCCGCCCTACCCCATATTTGCCGCACATACGCGATAAAACGGCGAACCATCGCAGAAAGCCCCTATAATTTGGCGGTAAACACGGTGGTGTGATGTAACACGGCGGGACGGCAAACACGGCATGGCGATAATCAAGCGGCGGGGGCAAGCCCCCACCCTACCCCATGTTTGCCAAACCCGCGATAAAACAGCGAACCATCACGGAAATCCCCGATAATTTGACGGTAAACACGGTGGTGTGATGTAACACGGCGGGAGCAAGCCCCCGCCCTACCCAAAGTTTGCCAAACCCGCGATAAAACAGCAAACTCCCGACCCTGTCAACAATTATGAATTATGAATTATGAATTATGAATTCTATTAATGACTTCCATGCACATTCTGCCGTTGTGATACGGGCACTTCCATGCTCCGACTATCTCTTTGTAGTCGTGCGGGATATGCTCTCCGCTTATCTCGGAATACCACTCCGAACCCTCGCGCGGGTCTATTATCTCACGCTTCACATATTCCCATACACCCTTAGCTGAGGTCAGGAAACTCTCTTCCCCGCTGTGCTGATAAGCATTTATAAAGCCGACTATCGCTTCTGCCTGCACCCACCATACGCGGGTGTGATCTATCTTGTCGTTCTCACGCTCGTTCATCAGCGCACCGTCAGTATCTATGGCGATATTCTGTATGTTGTGGGAGATTTTAAGGTCCATCTCGGCGAACTGCTTTTTAAGGTTTTCATCACCCAGCACATCACACGCCCTGTCCATCAGCCATGTGGCTTCAATGTCGTGACCGAAAGAATGTATATCACCCACCAGACCGAACTTTGTATCAAAGAAAACTTTCAGCGCGTTGGTTTCGGGAGTGTAGACGATGTCGCGCATCTGACCCAGCTGGAATTTCAGACGCTCCCCTACTTTTTCGTTATGGTCAGCCAGATACAGTTCTGTATAGGCTTCGATAAGGTGAAGAATGGCGTTCATGGTCTTGTCAGCTTTAAGACCGTTCTCGCTCAGCGCCTCGTTGTCAACTAAATTCCACTGACGGTCGAAAGCCTCCTGATAGCCGTATTCATCGAGGGTGTTATTCTCAATGTCATTGAACAGCCTGTACGCCAGTTCAAGGGCATGAGCATCACCGCTCGCCCTGTAATAGCTTGAAAGCGCGTATATGGCAAACGCGATGTTGTATGTGTGCTTCATGGTGTCAGCGGGCTGACCCTTATAGTCCATCATCCAGTAAACGCCGCCGAACTCATAGTCGATGCAGTGGTCTTTGATGAATTCGTATGCATGCTTTGCGTAATCCAGCAGGCTGTCATCTTTGAGGGTCATATAGGCGTTCGAGTAGAACCAGAGTATGCGAGAATGGAGTATAACGCCCTTGTCAGCTTTTCTGTCAAGTTCCAGACCAAAGCTGAGATAGCCGTAAAAGCCGCCGTTCTCGTCATCTCTCAGCTTATTCCAGAAAGGAATTATGTGGTTTGTAAGTTCGTTTTTAACTTCTTCTTTCATCATAGTATAAGCTCCTTCATTTTGCCCGATAAGCGGGCTGTATCCCTGTTTATGGTTTTAATTATACACCATCGCCCGACGTTTTTCAAGGGCATCACAAATTATTTACGATTGTAAACGTTATCGCAGAAAATTCGCATCTGAAAACTGTTCTGTCCATATATCTGCGGGAGTTACCCGCATGCGGCTGTGCTGTGATGTGATCGCACTGCTTTGCGTACTGCTCGTGTTGCTTTGTGTGCATCTTATCTGCTTTGCGCACTTGCTTTTGAGGGCTGGCAGTTCTCTTTTTATGGGGGTGTTCCCCTCCCTCCCGCCCGCGTATTTTTGTGCCTTGAATATTGACACTCTATCGCGAGGGAGTGCCACGCGACTGTGTCGGCGTGTACGACCGCCGAAGGCGCTATCGCTGTTCGGCTAACATCACGCGGGCAATTCGCGTCCGCACACGGGGAGCGCTGTTCGCGGGAAATGAGTACGCGCTATTCTTAGCGAATTGCCCGCTTGTTTTTATCGAGGGTCTTGACCTCTTTCCGTCTTTTGCTTGCTTCCCCGATGCGAGAGGCTCTGCCCCTCGCGCTCCCCGCAAGCCTGCTGGCGCGAGGCTTGACCGCGCGCTTTGACTCGGCTTCGCTTTGTGTGCTTTCTCGGCTTCGTCGGCGGCACGGCATTCTCCAATGCATGCCAATAATTATGAATTATGAATTACAAAAGCCCCCGCCATGCGCCAAAAAAATGCGTTTTCAGCGGGCGAGCGTTGGTCAATAGGCGGGAGCAAGCCCCCGCCCTACCCCATGTTTGCCGCACATACGCGATAAAACGGCTTACTTTCGGTCATGTCAACAATTATGAATTATGCATTATGAATTATGAATTAATAAGCCCTTGACTTTTGCGGGAAGATGTTGTATAATATAATAGTCTATTTATATCATTTGTGGGAAGGGAACTTACCGAACAATAAAAAGGTGGCTAGATAATGGGATTACTTGACAAAATATTCGGCAATTACTCCAAAAAGGAACTTGCCAAGATCGAACCTATCAAAAATAAGGTTCTTGAACTGGAAGATAAGTACGCGGCTATGTCGGACAAAGAATTGGGCGAACAAACCGCTCTGCTGAGAGCTAAGGTCGAAGAGACCAGCCTCGACGACGTTCTGCCCGAAGCACTCGCTGTGTGCCGTGAGGCTGCATGGAGAGTTCTGGGCAAAAAGCCCTACCCCGTTCAGATAATCGGCGCTATCGTTCTGCATCAGGGTCGTATCGCTGAAATGAAAACAGGTGAAGGTAAAACTCTCGTTGCTTGTCTCGCGGCTTACGCAAACTCGCTGACTGGCAAGGGCGTGCATGTCGTTACAGTAAACGACTACCTGGCAAAGTTCCAGTCTGAGGAGATGGGAAAGGTATTCAACTTCCTGAACACCTCCATCGGCTGTGTGCTGACAGGCATGGACAAGTCCGCCAAGAGAGATGCTTATAACGCCGATATAACCTACGGTACAAATACCGAACTGGGCTTCGACTATCTGCGTGACAACATGGTGATATACAAAAAGGATAAGGTGCAGAGAGAGCATACTTTCGCCATCGTGGACGAGGTAGACTCGATACTGATAGATGAGGCGAGAACTCCTCTTATCATTTCGGGTCAGGGAGATAAGTCCACCGAACTGTACAGCATGGCTGACAAGTTCGCCAAGACACTGAAGCCCGTCACCGTCATAGAGATGGACGACAAGGCTGATAATGACCTGCTGGACGGCGACTACATCATCGACGAAAAGGCTAAGACTGCCACCATCACCAAGAGCGGTGTCAAGAAGGCAGAAAAGGCTTTCCATATCGAGAACCTCATGGACGCTGAGAACATGACTCTGGCGCACCATATAAATCAGGCTATCAAGGCTAACGGCGTTATGAAAGAGGGCGTTGACTACATCGTTCGCGACGGCGAAGTGCTGATAGTTGACGAGTTCACAGGACGTGTTATGGACGGCAGACGCTTCAATGACGGTCTGCATCAGGCTATCGAGGCTAAGGAAGGCGTTGAGGTAAAGCGCGAGTCCAAGACCATCGCTACCATAACTTACCAGAACTATTTCAGACTGTACAGCAAGCTGTCGGGCATGACAGGTACTGCGCTGACTGAGGAGGACGAGTTCAGGGAGATATACAAGCTGGACGTTATCGAGATACCCACCAACAGACCCGTCATAAGAAAAGACCACCCCGATGTCGTTTACAAGACTGAGGCAGGCAAGTTCGATGCAGTCATCGACAAGATAGTTGAGTGTCACGAAAAGGGTCAGCCCGTACTGGTAGGTACTGTATCCATCGAGAAATCGGAACTGCTTTCAAAACTGCTGAAAAAGAAGGGCGTACAGCACAATGTACTGAACGCAAAGTATCACGACAAGGAAGCTATGATAGTCGCACAGGCGGGCAAGTTCGGCGCTGTGACCATCGCTACCAACATGGCGGGACGCGGTACGGATATAACACTGGGCGGCAACGCTGAATATCTGTCGCTGGCGGCTCTGCAAAAGGACGGCTACACAGAAGAGCAGGCTGTTGAAGCTGCAAGCTACTCCAACACTGATGACGAAGAGATACTCAAGGCAAGGCAGAAGTACAGAGAGCTGTACAAGAAGTTCGATGCTGAGGTAAAGGAAAAGGCTGAAAAGGTAAGAGAAGCAGGCGGTCTTTACATCATCGGTACTGAGAGACACGAATCAAGACGTATCGACAACCAGCTGAGAGGTCGTTCGGGTCGTCAGGGCGATCCGGGTGAGAGCACATTCTTCCTGTCACTGGAAGATGACCTGATGAGAATTTTCGGCGGCGACCGCATCACAGGCATGATGGACACACTGAATGTCGATGAGCATACTCCTATACAGTCGAAGATGCTTTCCAGCGTTATCGAGTCATCACAGAAGAAGATCGAGGGCAGGAACTTCAATATAAGAAAGAACGTACTTAACTACGATGATGTTATGAACACTCAGCGTGAGATAATATACAGTCAGCGCCAGATGGTGCTTGACGGCGAAGATCTGCACGAGTACATCGTCAACATGATAAAGGATTTCGTTGATGACTCGGTGAACATGTATGTTCAGGGCGACATAGCTGATGACTGGAATCTGATGGGTCTGAAAGAAAGGCTGAACGGTCTGCTGACCACTGAGGACGACTTCAACTACACGCCCGAGCAGATGGACGAGCTTGATCGCAACGAGATAGTCAAGACACTTCAGGAAAGGGCTGAAAAGCTCTATGCCGCAAGAGAAAAGGAGCTTGGCTCTGAACTTCTGCACGAGATAGAGAGAGTCTGCCTGCTGAAAGTAGTTGATACAAAGTGGATGGATCACATCGACGACATGGAAGAGCTGAAAAAGGGCATCACACTGAGAAGCTACGGTCAGAAGAACCCTGTTGTCGAGTACAGAATGGAAGGCATGGACATGTTCGATGCGATGATAGAATCTATCCGCGAGGACACTGTAAGAATGCTGTTCACCATCAAGGTAAGGACTAACAATGCCCCTCAGCGTCAGGAAGTCCTCAAACCGATGGAGAACCACCACAACATGAACCTGCGCAAGCGCAACAAGGAGTCTAATAATTCATAATTCATAATTCATAATTCATAATTGTTGACAGGGTCGAAAGTTCGGCGCGTTAACAATGTATGGAAAATTACAAAAACGTGTAGGGCGGGGGCTTGCTCCCGCCGTTTGATACACACAAACACAATTCCCCAAAAGCATGCCAAAGAGCGAGCCGCTCTTTGCGAGTCACAGACATTCACAAAGCAATAAAATCATGCCAAAGAGCGAGCCGCGCAGGCGTATGAGCGAACGCAGCGACCCGTAGGGGCGCGCAGTGAGTGAATAGCCTGCGTTGGCAGGCGGCTCGCGCGGGGGTATGGGGGAGCATTGACTGCGTCGAATGCGTGCCCCCATTTAAGATAGGAGCTAAAATGAACAGAAAATATGCACTGCTGGGCGAGAGTCTTAAACATACTATGTCACCGCCCATTCATAAAAGGCTGTTTGAACTCAAAGGCAGAGAGTTTGAGTATGAAGTCATCGAACTGCCGCCCGAACAGCTTGCACCTCATGCAGACTACCTGAAAAGTCTGGCGGGGTTCAATATAACTATCCCACATAAGATGGGCATAATACCTCACTGCGATGCGCTGGCTGAGTCGGCAAAGCGCTATAATTCGGTCAACTGTGTTGACAATAAGGACGGTATCCACACAGGCTATAACACCGACTGTGACGGTTTCCTTGCAACGGTCCGCGCTATGGGTGTCGATCTGGGCGGGCGTGTACTGCTGATAGGCTGCGGCGGTGTCGGCAGAATGATGGCGATAGAAGCCGCCCTCGCGGGTGCAGAACTTTATATCGCAGTACTCGAAAGCGATCTTCCCCTTGCAGAACAGGCGAAAAAAGAGATCATCGCCATGAAGGAAGATGCCAACATAAATATCGTGCTGAACACTGCCATAGACAGCACCCTCAGCTATGATCTGCTGATGAATGCGACCCCTGTGGGAATGTTCCCCCGCGTTGACAACTGCCCTGTCAGTGATGAAGTTATCGGTGCAAGCGCAGCTGTGTTCGATGTCATATACAATCCGCGCGAGACAGTCCTGCTGAGGAAAGCGCGTGAGATGGGCAAAAAGGCATCGGGCGGAATGGCTATGCTGGTATGGCAGGCAGTCAAAGCCCACGAGATATGGGACGGCGACACCTATACCAACGAAGAAGTGCAGGCTATCATCTCGGAAATGGAAGAGCTTGTCAATTCATAATTCATAATTCATAATTATTGACATGAATTTACAGCTTTGCTGTTATAACGAAAAAATCGCGCTCACAGGAACTTTCCTGCGGGCGCGATTTAATTCATAATTCATAATTCATAATTCATAATTCACAATTATTGACATGCATTAGGGCTTTGCTGTTATAACGAAAAACTGCGCCTGCGGAAAATGCTCCGCGAGCGCAGTTTTGGTTTTCATATAGATGCGGTGATGCTGACATATCCATCAA
>NZ_CACWPP010000175.1 GCF_902762735.1 uncultured Ruminococcus sp. | reverse complement strand
CGACCGTATTCAAACCATCTACGGCATCGGTTATATGTGGAGAGTAAAATGATGTTCATGGATAAAAAGGTGATGGAACGACTCGACGAAATGTTAGAGGATGGAATCAACGGAACATTTGAAGAGTCGAACTATAATGAAACGCAGCTTTCCAAATTGGAATCGAAGTGGATGCGTTATCTGACATCTTCAAAGCTGTCATATCAGAAAACAGAACGGGATCGCGAACGGCTGAAAGAACTGGTATCAGACATTTCCCACCAGACGAAAACACCGCTTGCCAATATCCTGCTTTATACACAACTTCTGCAGGAACAGAACCTGGACGGGCGAAGCCGCCAGCTTGCTAGCGAGATACAGCAGCAGTCAGAGAAATTGAATTTTTTAATCCAATCCCTTGTGAAAATTTCCCGGCTCGAAACCGGAACTTTCCAATTATCGCCTTGTGAACATGATATTAACGATACGATAATATCGGCAACAGAGCAGATCGCTCCAAAAGCCGAAAGCATGCAGATTCAAATTTTTTATACTCCTGAAAGATGTATTACAAAATTTGACAGTAAGTGGACCCGGGAGGCACTTTTCAATATTCTTGATAATGCCATAAAGTATTCGCCGAAAAACAGCGTTGTAACAGTATCCGTTAGTGTGTTTGAAATGTTTGCCTGCATCTGTGTTGCTGATCAGGGCATCGGTATTCCCGAGGAGGATCTGCCTCGAATCTTCGGCAGATTTTACCGGGGACAGAATGTCAGAGAACAGGGCGGTGTGGGGATCGGACTGTATCTCAGCCGCCAGATCATTGAAGGGCAGGGCGGCTATATCACGGTGGAATCGAAGCTGGGAAGGACTTCCGTGTTCAAAATCTTTCTGCCAGTATGAAAGCTTTCAAAACTGTTAGATTCCCGACAGATTGTGGAAAGAATGATTTGTTATAAAAAATGCAGCGGGGATAATTCACGGCCTGTTGATTTTGAAGGAGGGATCACATGACAGTATTGAAAACGGAGGAGCTTACAAAGATATACGGTGAGGGAGAGAGCCGTGTCAACGCACTTGACAAGGTAAATTTGAGCTGTGAACAGGGCGAATTTGCAGCAATTGTAGGAACATCGGGAAGCGGTAAATCTACACTTCTACATATGCTCGGCGGATTGGACCGGCCGACTTCCGGCAGGGTGTTTGTGGAGAACAAGGACATTTTCTCGATGAATGACGAAAGTCTCACAATTTTCCGCAGACGCAAGATTGGCTTTGTTTTTCAGTCGTTCAACCTTGTCCCCACGCTGAATGTATATGAAAATATTGTATTTCCGATACAGCTTGACGGAAATGATGTTGACGGGATATTCGTGGGAGAGGTCATTCATTCCCCTGGGATTGACAAAATGCAGAATCGCCTGCCGAATCAGCTTTCGGGAGGACAGCAGCAGAGGGTGGCGATTGCCCGGGCATTAGCCACGAAACCGGCTATCCTTCTCGCAGATGAGCCTACAGGCAACCTCGACAGCAAGACCTCGCTGGATGTTCTCAGTCTGCTGAAGGTGACAGGGCAGAAATTCAGCCAGACCATTGTGATGATAACGCATAATGAAGCAATCGCACAAATGGCGGACAGGATTATCCGTATCGAGGATGGTCACATTATCAGGGACGGTGAGTCGAATGACTAATGTAAATAATCGCAATGTAATTCGCCGCCTTGCGTTTCGCGAACTGAAAACCAACCGTAAAATGTGTTTTCTGGTAACACTGTCTGTTGTACTGACCTGTATTTTGTTTACGGCACTGACTTCGATCGGCGGCAGCCTGATCAACGGTGCACAGCAGGAAACGATGCGGCAGGTCGGCGGTGACAGAATGGCGGGACTGAAATGTGTCCTGCCGGAGGATTATGAAAAGGTAAAGGCAGATCATGTGACAAAGGATGTCGTATACCGTATCCTTGTCGGCAGTGCTGTGAATGATGATTTCAAAAATATCTCTGTCGAGGTCGACTGCGCCGGGGATAAAAACGCCGCAAAAGCGATGTTCTGTGATCCTGCGGCAGGCCGGCTTCCTGAAAGCTATGATGAAATAGCAGCCAGTACGCTTGTGCTTGACGAGATGGGGATCCCGCATGAATTAGGGACGGCTGTATCAATCACTCTCGACATAGATGGCGATATATCGGAGCATGAATTCAAATTATGCGGATACTGGAAGGGCGATAAGGCTGCTATGGCACAAGTGTGCTGGGTATCAAGAGCCTTTGCGGACAAATATGCTCCTACCCCAACGGAGCGATTCAAAACGCAGAAATACCCGACATACGCAGGCTACTGGCAGGTAGATTTCAATTATGCGAATAGCTGGAATATTAAAGGCAAGACAGATGACCTTATAAGCAGACTATACGGCAGCAGTGAAGATGCTCCCGATGCTGGCGTCAACTGGGCGTACACGACAAGTAACATTGACGGGAAAATACTTGCAGGCGGTATTGTGATGATACTTGTTATCTTTGCGGCAGGGTATCTTATCATCTATAACATTTTTTACATCAATATTTCTGCGAATATTCGCAGCTACGGCCTGCTGAAAACGGTCGGCATGACCTCCAGACAGATACGGCGGATGGTATGGATCCAGGCGGCGGTTTACTGTGCGGCAGGTATCCCAATCGGACTTATTATCGGCATACTGTCCGGAAAAGTTTTGCTTCAGGCGATCATGGCTACAATGAAGATCTACTCAGCAGCAAGCTATGCGATGAGTGCGAAGCTGCTTGTGATGGTTTATTTTGCATCTGCGGTCTTTACGTTCCTGACAGTCAGGATAAGCTGCCGAAAACCCTGTAAGATCGCAGGAAGCGTTTCACCGATAGAAGCGCTTCGGTACAACGAGACGGATATACCTGCAAAGAAAAAGGACAAGAAAACAGGAAAAATCACGCCGTTTTCAGTAGCGCGGAATAATATGTCCCGCAGCAAAAAGAAGACAGTCATTGTCGTGCTGTCACTAACGCTGAGTCTGGTGCTTACAAACACATTGTTCACGGTGCTCAAAGGCATTGATATGAATAAATATGTCAGTACACAGATCGTTGGGGATTTCGTTATTATGCGTGACAAAAATTCATCCTATGATGATGCGAACACAAAGATGACTCCGGAACAAATCAAATATCTGAAGGCGATTGACGGAGTAAGACAGGTCAGCCCGATCTATTTTCAATCGGGAAAGCTTGTATTTCGTGATAAATCGCTTGAGCGTCTGAAGACCTTCTGCGATCGTTACGCTGATACAGATAAGTATGGAGAAATAGCGAATGCAAAACAAAGCGGCACCGTTCAAACGGATATCTATGGCATTACGGATGATTTACTGAACGTGCTTGAACCGGGTGCGGGAAAATTGAATCTGGCGAAATGGCAGAGCGGGAAATATGCTATTGTCAATACTTATTATCTTGACGCAGAAGACGAAAGAGGGGAGTCCCTCTATGCCGTTGGAGACAAGCTTACCTTATCGTCGGGGGATGGAGTGGATAAGAAAACAAAAGATTTTGAGGTTATGGCATTATGCGAAATGCCGTATGCCCTCAGCACACAAATCTATTACGTGTTTGGCGGGCAGGTCATGATACCTGAAAGCGAGTATTTTGCACTGACTGAAAACCGGAATGCCATGTCGGTGATGATAAACGCCAGGAAAAACTGCTATGATGATGTTGAGCGGCAGATATGTCATATCACGGACAACATGGATTCACAGGTCGTGCTTAAAAGCAGACAAACTTACCTTGAAGAGTTCAGAGATTTTATCATGATGATAAAGCTTGTAGGAGGTATGCTTTCGGGTATTCTTGCGCTCATTGGCATATTGAACTTTATTAATGCCATTGTGACAAGCATCATCTCCCGGAAAAGAGAACTTGCCATGATGAACGCAGTCAGAATGACGGGGCTTCAACTCAGAAAAATGCTGATATGGGAAGGCGTTCACTATTCCGTGCTGACGATGCTATGCTCGCTCATCATCGGCACACTGTTAAGCCGCGCTGTGGCGGCGATCCTGGGGGATATGTTCTATTTCACCTATCATTTTACACTGCTGCCCGTTTTGATCTGCACATCTGCTTTGCTGCTGCTGTCAGCGATGACAGCGTCTGTTTCCTATCGGGCGATTTGCCGGGATAGTATCGTTGAGCGGCTCAGGGAGAATTGAATGAGAATTGGATGAAATAGAATCGGGAGTGTTGGAGACTGTTTCAAAGTCTGTGTAAACTCAAAAATACCGACATAAGATGAGTGAATAGATCTCCAGCTGGGAATGGATCTCTCCCCAGTCCTGACGATGGCAGGTCCATTTTTTCGTGATATCGATCATGGCCAGATACAGCATTTTCAACAGGGCGTTATCAGATGGAAATACGGACCTGGATTTCGTTACTTTCCGGAGCTGACGGTTAAAACCCTCAATCGTGTTGGTCGTGTAGATCAGACGGCGTACCGCTTCCGGATACTTGAAATAGGTCGCCGGATTCGGCCAGTGTTCTGACCAGGACTTTGAGATCTTCGGATATTTAGTATCCCATTTTTCGCTGAATTCATCCAGATTGGCCAGGGCG
>NZ_CACWPP010000174.1 GCF_902762735.1 uncultured Ruminococcus sp. | reverse complement strand
TTCCCATAATCTTGCTCGTCCGGAGATACCGTAGGCTTTTAGTGAGGGCGTGACCGCAAGACAGATCGTTTTGGAGGTGCGGCTCTCGTCAGCGACCACAAGATGTGTGGTCAGCGGATCAAATTCCCGGTCTACACATTCAACTGATGCATAAAAGCTCTTCAAGTCAATTGCAATATATGTTTTCTCCATAGCTCTCACCTCCGGACAGGCTGTATATTACGAAGTTACCGGACACTCTACATACCATCTGCCGATGGAACTCTTCTGATACCGGTTTGACCGCTCAAAAAACAGATGCTTTTTCTCTCCGTGGATCACAACTGTGTAGCAATCACAAGTCGAGCTGTCATGGTGAGTACCGGCAGGACGGAAATCCTTTACCGCTTCTATCGGGAACACCCGTCCGTCCTCCCATGTAATAACTCTTGGCTGCATGAAGCCTGTTGCATCAAAGTCAGATGTGACCTTCACATACACACGCTCCATGCGGATAACAGGCCGTTTCATATCTATGCCCCCTTATGTAAACGCAAGTGTGTTTAATCTTCTGATTCCAGTCTTTTCTTTACCCGTTCATATCTCTGCATATCCTCATAGGATACGATCGCATTGGGATCAAGCACGCCGAGGACCCTGCCTATGAGATAAACACTTTCATCTTCAGTAAAACGCATGAGCTTGTACTTCTTATTCAGGGAGACTAAGCCTCTTTTGCTGTACTGTTTGATATATGTTTCATTACGCACACTGAATGCACCGATCTCACCGTAATAAAGGTCGGAACGATCAGAAAGTCTCTGCACCATGACGAGATCACCGTTGTGGAAATCCGGCTCCATACTGTCTCCGCTGACCGGGAACACGCAGTCCATGAGCGGATGCACCTTGCTTTTATATAGATGTATCGGCTCGCCCTGATCCTCGTATTCCACACCTGCATCAAAGCCTGCACAGAGTCCCTTGGTAAAGCATATCTCTTCAGATATGCTGTCATAGATCTCCTGATCCTCCACATCACATAACTGTCGCACCATAGAGGACACAACAGACCTATGCCCCTCCGAAAGCTGCCGGAACCCCTCCAGCAGGATATCATCCTCAGTAACTGGATTTTGAGTCATTATAATAGCTGGCTTCCCCTCTTCAATTGGTTCAGCATCAGCTTTCTTTATATCAAAAAGCTCGTCAAGGCTGACCTCCAGCACCTGACAGATCAGGGGCAGCAGTGCAATATCCGGTCTGGTTCTGCCGTTCTCCCAGTTACTGACTGCATTGGACTTGATACCTACCTTTGCGGCAAGCTCTTTCTGTTCGATCCCTTTTTTCTCACGATAAAGCCGTATTCGTTTGCAAAGAACAGGTATCTCCTTTCCTATATCACTATTTGTGGCATCCTGCATACTGCGTCTGCCTGCATATGGTCGGACAGGTCTTGCCTTTTTCGGTTCATTCTGCTCTGCCATGAGATTACTCCTTTCTCATAATGGATAATTCAGCAGCATATTGCACAGTGACTGTGTCTTGGTTTTGTGCAGCACGCTGATTTTGGGGCTTAAAAATTATAAGGATCCATGCTTTAGCCCCTCTTTACTTGTATTATATCACATAGTTAGTGCTTTGTCAAGATGCAAAATTTCATTTTCAAGTCTTTACAAATCACAAAGAATGTGTTATAATAGCAGATGAGGTTTTTCCATAGGAGAGATACAACAATAGCCCGCCTTATGGTGTGTGGTGGGTGATACTGAATAACAGCTTCTATGGATGATCTGAAACGCCACCGAACGTATTTGTTATGTGAGTCTGCGGAACCTATCAAAAACCGCAGAAAATCGAAAAAGAAAGAAGTATTTACACTCTATTGACTTAATACTGGAGGAAATCAATGGCATTTTGGTATAAGAATTCTAATGGTATGGGGTTCGTCCCGGAGGATGGTGAAGCCGAGATCATCGAGGACTGGGAGCTGGAGGATGTCAGTCCCGGAACATATGAGTCTGTATCTGATGTGGTAACAGCACGCTGGAGCAACTACCGCCAGTGTCTTGCCGGAGCGATCCAAAACGGAGCAGTCGCACTGAAACTGAGAGGAGAGCCGCTGCCCGATGATGCAAAAGTAGAGCTGACCGGTATTACGCTGAAACGGATCGACTGTGCTTGTGCAGACGGGAGCGATACCGCATTCTATCTTGATGTGATCGTGATCGCTGATCTTGAGATTTCGACGCCAAATCATGCTATGATCATGCAGTTGATCGGGTGCAGGAGCGGGCAAACGCTGACAGAGACAATGCAGTCGGCATATGACTACTATACTGACAGATGCAGAAACACCGAAAAGCGAAAACAATGGTTCAGAATCCGCACCCGTGAGGATGCACTGCGTTTTCAGGATGATTGCATCGGTTGGTATCCCGACCCGGAAATTTCTGTTTATAACAGGAAAGACAATCTCAAGGGCATCAAGCTGACAGACTGCCTGGTCGGTGTAATATCCCTTGAGCAGATCGAGCAGGATGCCGAGCAGCGGCTGATTCAGCATGGTATGATGAATTCTATCGTCGAAAAGGGCTTTGTGGATATGTGGGAGTATGCGGAGAAACTTGGCGCAGAAATCCGATATGCAAAGCTGAGTCTCAGAGGCAGGATAGCAAGCAAGCTGTGTCTTCCCGGAAAGGTCACCCGTGTTTACGAATATTATGGTGAAAACAGACCGTATCCCTGTATTCAGAACGGTCAGCTCATGCTGGAGGGACTCAATCTGTACTCTGATTCCGGCTCCGATACTGTCAGCCTTCAGGAACTGAAAAAACATCGCAAGGTATCGCTGAAGTTTGATAAACCAACAATCCTTATTGATCCGATGGTATGTGATACCGAATCAAAGGAGCAGAACGGTATCTCTCACGAGTGCTTTCATATTGAGATCCATGCACGCTTCCTGCTCCTCCAGAATCATCAGCGCACAAGATTCACCGCACTGAATATGACAGGTGAAGATTATGATTCCTATGAAGAAGAACGGGAGTATTACGCTGAATTAGCGGCTTCCGGCGACCAAAGCAGCAGATCATCTGAACGAGACGAGATAGACTGGGTTGAATGGCAGGCTCGCATGGGTACTGTCCGCAGGCGTATGCCCAGAAGTCTTGTCCGGAAGAAAGTGCAGGAACTGTACAAGCGCAGCCGCAGAGAAAACCGCATGATGCCAAAAAAGGATATTACTGCTCTTGTCATCAACGATCTCGCTCTGACATTTCATGTCAGCAAGGAAATGGCGAAGATCCGCATGATCGAGGTCGGCTATGAGGACGCAAGAGGTGCAATGGTGTTTGTGGACGGCAAGTATGCACCTGCACATCAGACAAGCACCGGTGTGCATCCGCGTAATATATCCTATGTGATTAGCACAATTGATGCTGCAAGACTATACGCCGAGGACGAGCTGTTCAATCGAGTTCTGAACAGCGGTAAATTTGTCTTTGTGGATAACTTTTTCTGCATCGACAGCCCAGAGTACATCGAGATTCGTGACGGCAAAAAGTATTTGACAAGTACAGCGTTAAGCCAGATCGACAAGTGCTGTCTGAGTTTCCGCATCGAGTATAAGAGCAAGACAAGCTACTTTGATAAGACCGGGCTGCACAGTGACAGTGATATTGGTGATCCCATTGCAGCGGCACTTTCAAATATTCCCATTGAGATGCTGATAGAATCACAGACTGACATAGAGGAGAAATGTGCCGGTCTGCCTGCATCATATGGGGAAACGCTTGTCTTCCACCGTGAAAAGAAAGGAATGTCACAGGACGACCTGGCATGGGCATTGGGCATCAAGCCGGATACCCTGAGAGATTATGAACACAGTCTGCTGTTTGAGCCGAGCAGGATCTTCTTTGCGAGTGTGGGAAGAATCCTGAAACTTCCCGGATACTACACCAAGGATATGATGAACAAAGCAAACTGCTCCCTGGAGTTTTCACGTGACCAGATGAAACATCTCGACTTCATCGTTACTTTCATGTATATGCGCTCTTTAGAGGACTGCAACGCAATGGCGGCGCATTTTCATCTGCCGCCGCTTCTCGGCAGAAGCGATGAGGAGATCGCGCAAGGTCGGAAACTGCGAAACGGGAAAATCACAAGGAAGCGTGACAGCCGCCTCCAGTCTCAACGAATGTAAAACTGAATACGCACAAGACGGTTGGAGAGATCCAGCCGTCTTTTTTTACACCCCGTATTGGGGTGAAAGACGACCGCTTTTGCTGCTATTCCACCCCTTAAGAGGGTGGATTTTTCCCTTTTCAAAAAATTTTTGGAGCGTTCCACCCCACAAGGGGGTGGAGTTATAACGCTGAAATCCGCCTCGATTTGTTCATATTGCACTATCTAAGACGGAACGCAAGTTGGTTTTACAGCAACTTTCATAAATAAATGATAATAAACGCTGAAAAACCTCCACCCCCTTATGGGGCTGTTTCTATGCTTCTTTTTCTGGTATGATATAAACACAGTCAAGGACAGGCACCGCCTTCCAAAGACTGAAAACAACACTTCACGCCGGATGCATACGGCAGTGGATGTCAATACAAGCTACTACATCTTGTGACCATAGGCTCGAACTATACCTACAAGCACAG
>NZ_CACWPP010000173.1 GCF_902762735.1 uncultured Ruminococcus sp. | reverse complement strand
CGCTCATTACGATTTCACTGCTGCCTTACTCAACCGAGCGTGGCAGAGGTTCATTGGGGTACTCTTGAAACTAACCTAAAATCTATTATACGAGGAAAATACGGAGCTTGCCGTCACGCTCCTGCACCTGTTTGTGCAGACGTTTCAGCACCCTGCGGAAAGCGTAGGTAAATACAATAAGCAGCACTCCGCACGGCAGCAGGACACAGGCAAACCGCCAGTTAAGGACTATCATCATAATGACCGCACTAATGAGCTTGACTACCATTCCGACCAGTCCGGGGAGTATCTCAACATAGCTGTCAGCGACCACAACGGTATCATTGGTGAGCCTGTTCAGCCATTCGCCCGAATGAACAGCATTCACACTTGCAAAGTCTTTTCGCAGGATATTCCGCATAAGCCGAGCCTTGAATATATTTTCAAATGTCGATCTGGACAACTCATTCAGCCAGCGAATGACCGCCCGCATACCGATCTGAGCGACCACAAGCAGAACGGTCAGAACCACAAAATGCCAAAATCCTGCCTTATCGTGAGCCGTGGCGTTGTCCACGATATTCCGCAGGAGCAGAGCATACAGAACCCCGCTTGCACCGTGCAGAGCCTGCACCAGCATCAGAGCGAGGATATACAGTTTTTTCTTTTTGGGGACGGCATAGAGCCATTTTATTGCATTATTTTTCATCGTTTCAGTTTTCTTTTCAGCCATTTCGGGAAGTGCGTTGCTTTGAGGATCAACGCTCGTATCGGAAAGAAATCGCACCACAAATGCACATAGATCCGATACCGCAAATCGGTTATGGGGACTTCTTTGCCGTTTCGGACAACCGCTGTCAGCACACCGATGATATGACGGTCGGTAATGCCGTATTCTTTGGAATATCGGTTATCTCCGCAGATCACATAATCGTCGGGGCGGACTTTCAGAACCCTATGCAGAACATACTGCCCGTTATCTCGCTTATACAGCGGAACATCGTACTTTTTCAGTCTGCCGTGAGGCTTTTCGATGATGAGAATATCCCTGTCCTGCCGTATCAATGGACGCATACTATCCCCGACATTTGTATAGATGAGCCGACCGTCACGCTCGATCACATCTTCAAATCTCGTCATTGCATTCCCTCATAGGCTACCTGCGCCGCCGAAATATCCATATTACAGCCGAGTTTGTAGAGCTTCACACTGTCCGCAAGCCTGTCCACCAATGCAAGCGTTTTCGCCATTTTCAGCATATCCGCTGGGCGGTAGACCTGTTGCAAAAGCATTGTATACGCCTGTTCTCTGGTGATCGCTTCAATGTGATTTTCGGCAGACCGTGTGAGAATACATATCGCTTTCAGCGGAACGGAAGTATTTGTGCCGAGCCTGTGCTTGCCGTTGTAGGGCGTACCGTAGGCAATAACTCCGCTTTCAGCAATATGCAATAGTGGCTTATCATCATTTACCATGATTGCACGTTCTCCGAAATATTCTCGCCAAAGCCTTGTATGTGTGGACTTGCCTGTGCCTGACTTAGCCGTGAACAGATAGCCCACATCGTCCACCGCCACAACAGAGCCGTGAAACAGCACCGTGTCAAAGTCAAGCATTTTCTCCGCTATCTTGCGGTAAACTGCCAGTTCTTCGAGATAGCTGTCTGAAAAATGCCGTGTCGGGATACCCTCGATCTCGTCCTCACGGGCAGACTTTTCACGCTCGAAATCAATATCCGCCTGCGTGGTAGTTACCGAATAATCGACATTTTCATCGGTCTGATAGTCTGCGCAGTATTTGTGTACCTCAGCGTAAATTGACGTAACCTCGACCACCTTATCCGCTATCTTATACTTTTTTGTCATCATGTTTCTTCATCACTTTCAATATCACGGACAAATAATTTCGCCGTTTTACAAGTATACGTCCCCAGCGGTACACAATACCGACAGGATATAGCAACGGACACGCATTCACAAACTTCACCGACCGTTTCATATAGTCCGGATTCGGGAACAGATTGCTCAGGATATATTTTGCTTTTGATTGCTGTTTCAGCTTTTTCTCAATGCTGTTTTCAATCGTGTCGTATGTGCCTGCCATGAGATAATACGTCAGCATTTCATGTTCGCTTTCCGTCAGATCGGGAAGTGTGTCCGAAGAAAACACTTTGAATGCTAATTTCCTGCGTTCCTGTTCAAAATCGGCTATTTCAAGCTGTCTGCATTGTTCTGTGATGTAATTCCAGTTGAGGTTATCTCCCTTGATTTTGCAGTAAACATAGCAGTCCAATAGTGAGCGTATGCCCGTACCGCCGTCACTGTAATGCTTCAATTCGTGGGCGGTCAAGTAGACATAAAAATCCTCATCGGAGAAGTGGTAGCCGTAATTATTGCCCTCGTCCTTGATAAGCAGACGCTTTGTATCGGCATAATACCTGTATAGCGATTCAGCGTGGGCAGAGCCGAAAAGTGCCGTGTGCAGTTCATAATTCAGCACGGGCGGTTTCATATAAACATCATGGTTTCCAACGCCGTAATGCTCCGCAGTGTAGCCGTGTGAGAGCATGATTTCCATGCTTTGCTCCTGCTTATTGGCATCAAACAGCACGTCATTGTCAGCCATTTCACGCATACCGTTTTCGGGGTAGAGGTCTTTCAGCACCGAGCCTTTTAGGGGCATATACCAGATGCCTTGCTGTTCAAAATCTGAGAGGATAGCCGAACGCTCCATATCAAGGTAGATATTCTTGCGGACAGCTTTCTTGTATGCCTGGTCGAATTGCTTGTCCTGCATACCTGCACGTTTCAGGGCAATGCAGACCGCCGCCCGAACCGTGTGGAACTTCGCTAGCCGATAGAGCCGTTCCAAGTCCATAGCCTGCACCCTTGCCGTGTCAGGCGTGATACCGTTCACGACGCAGGACAGCAGATAGATCAGGTCTATGTAGAGCGTGTTCATTCCTCGATAGCCCCAATGGAACGGAGCTTGCCGATGATATTCGCCACATCACGCTCCACGGTCGGACGGTCTGCACCTTTGTACTCTGCAAGGAGTTTGTCAACGATAGCACTTTCCGTAGTGTCTGCTTTCAGGCACTCAACAATAAATGCCGCAGTTTCGTTGTTTTTCACGATACCTTTGAATTTGGTATCGCTTGTGCTTATCATGTAATGCTCGCCCTTTGTGACGTGGGTGAGAAATTTCGGGTTTAGTTTCATAGTTATTCCTTTCTTGCCGATAATGGGCAAAACGGCAGGACAGCGTGACCGCCGCCTGCCGTACCTGTTGATCACATAGGGATTTTTGGGGTTTCCCAATCGGGAACACTGCTTTCAGAACTTGTCGTAATAATGTCTTCTGCCTCAAATCTTGTGATCTCCATATCTGGAGTAACATAAATCTTTTCCATTTTTAAACCTCTTTCGAATTAATTTTCGGGTACATATGACTCGCTGTATGCATAGATAGCTTTAACAAGATCACATAATTCATCGCTGATCAGTTCGGGGTAGCTGTCTTTGTTCTTCAGAACAGAGTACGCATAAGACAATGCACTGAATTTAACTGTATAGCTTTCTCCGAATTCAACCGTATATTCAGTCTTAAGATCCTTAACACCGATGTTTTCTACGATTATGAAATACTCGTCTCCACTACCGACAGGAACTACTGCTTTCCCGTCAAGAGTAATATTGGGAACAGTATCACACTTGAAATACAGCTTAAATGCTGTGTTGGAATCAAGCAGAAGTGAAGCGCCTGTGATCTCAACGTTAGCGGTACCACTTTTTGTCAGCTGATACTTTGCAAGAGTTTCAGCTGTTGCTTCCGGAAGCTCATTGATACTTCCGTCGGTCGGGAGCGGTGTATTGTACTTCCATTTTACAGAGTATGCCGCATAAGTATTCATCGCTTTGATCTTTTCCTTCTGATCGGCAGTGACATACTGTTCATCGAGCTGCATAGCTGCGTTAACATATTCACCTATGCTGTAGGTGAATGTGTCATCTGTGATCTGTTCGCCGTTTGTTTTGAAAAGTCCAATTGTATTGCCGCTGCTGTCTATAAGCTTCAGTGAAACGCTCTTGTCAGAATCAATTGCCCTGATCTTGTATGTAAGCTTGTAATAGCCGTCAGAGTCCTTAGTAAGTGAAGAAATTACGGTTTCTTTCTCGCCTGCCGGACCGCTCATGACAGCCTTTGCTCCTGCTGAAACCAGATCATCGGATACGGAAACATAGAAGTTCAGCCCAAGCTCACCGCCGAGGGTAATATTGGCATATTTGATAATATTCATGGCTTCAAACTTCGCTGACTCATATCTGACGTTTACAGGATTTTCACTCTCAGCGCCGAACTTAGCTTCATAATCCTCAAGATACTCCGCAGGAACGTGGCAAATTGTTTCTTTGTCCGACTTGAAATCATTACAGCCGTCCTCGTTCCATGTCAGCTTCTCAGGGTCTGCATAACAGTAAACATCAGTGATACCTGTGCAGTTATAGAACGCATTAACACCTATGTTTGTGACCTTGGCAGGAATTACTATTGATGTAAGGCTTGTGCAATTACAGAACGCATATTCGCCTATGCTTTCAACGCTGTCAGGTATTGTTATTGATGTAAGGCAACGCTGTCAGGAATCGTTATTGATGTAAGACCTTTGCAGTTATAGAACGCACTATCGCCTATGCTTTCAATGCTGTCAGGTATTGTTATTGATGTAAGGCTTGTGCATTCACCGAACGCACCATCGCCTATGCTTGTAACGCTGTCGGGTATTGTTATTGATGTCAGGCTTGTGCATTTATAGAACGTCTTATCGCCTATGCTTTCAACGCTGTCAGAAATCGTTATTGATGTAAGACCTGTGCAGTTATAGAACACACTTTTGCCTATGCTTGTAACGCTGTCGGGTATTGTTATTGATGTCAGGCTTATGCAATGCTCGAACACATTATCGCCTATGCTTTCAACGCTGTTACCGATTTCAGCTGATTCAAGGCTTGTGCAATTATTGAACGCATAATTGCCTATGCTTGTAACGCTGTCGGGTATTGTTATTGATGTAAGGCTTTTGCAATGCTGGAACGCCTCATCGCCTATGCTTGTAACGCTACCAGGTATTGTTATTGATGTAAGTTTGCTACAATTCTGGAACGCCTGATCGCCTATGCTTGCAACGCTGTCAGGTATTGTTATTGATGTAAGTCTTATGCAATCACAGAACGCACCATTGCTTATGCTTGTAACGCTGTTGGGTATTGTTACTGATGTAAGTTTTGTGCATCTCCGGAATGCATCAGCCCCTATGATTGTAACGCTGTCAGGAATCGTTATTGATGTAAGACCTTTGCAGTTATAGAACGCACTATCGCCTATGCTTTCAATGCT
>NZ_CACWPP010000172.1 GCF_902762735.1 uncultured Ruminococcus sp. | reverse complement strand
AGGATAATTGAGCGCCCCATATTTTTCCCCCGCCTGCGGCGGGGGAAAAATATACGCCAAGAACCTTAAGTTCTGTATAGCCGCTGTTTTTGTGGTGTGCTAGGGATAGTCAAATAAAAAAAATTATGCAAAATGTTCTTGAAAAAAAAGAGCAAATGTTGTATAATAGAAAATGGGGTCATTTGCATATATGGTCATCAGCGATAGCTTTCGGTTTTCTTCCGCCGCATGGGGGAGAGAAAACACCTCAATGAATGCTGCTTTAATACTTTTATCCCAATTTGCTTATGATACGAAAGAACAGCCATTTTGTATCATCGGCAATACACATCAAAATTGGGAGATACTTTTTTCTCAGCAGTGACTTATAGCAATCCGCCTTAAAATTCAGACAAAATCCAGTCACAAAACCCATAAATCCCAGCTTTTGCGACTGGATTTTGTGAATTTAAAAAGTTGGATCGCTATAATGGGGCAACTGTATCTGCATATACTGACCTTTGGAGAAATAACGTGTTTTTAAGTTACTATTTCGGGAGGATCGTTATTTTAAATGGAGAACAGAAAAGAAGACCTTGCCAGACAGATAGCACGAAACATGTCGTTTGCAGATGACACGGGAAGTGTGCCTGCGGCGGCAGTTGGTGTTACGGATTTCGGGGAGGACGCTTTTGATGACTACGCTTTTGCGAGCGCATCGGGCGGGGTAAGAACAGCGAAGAGAAGCTCTTCAAACGGCACTGCGAGGAAAAGCAGCTCAGCAAGGAGCGGGAGCGGCACAAGTACGCGCAGGAGCGGGAATTCTTCCGGCAAAAAGAAGAGCGGCGGCTCAAAGAATACGGGGAGCGGCAAAAAAGCATCGGCTTCGGCAAAAAGCGGCTCTGCTTCCAAAAAGAAGAAGAAAAAGAAAAAAGGCATGACGGGCACACAGGCGGCGCTCATCTGCACAAGCGTGGTGCTGATGGGGCTAATAGCGGGCGGCGGCATTTATTTCATCGGCAGGAAGTCGTATGAGGACACTTTCCTTGACAACACTTATGTTGCGGGCGTTGATGTGGGCGGCATGGACAAGGATCAGGCTGTGGCTGAGCTGAAAAAGAAAGCTGTCATACCCGAGACTTTCTACATAACCAAAAAGGACGGCTCGTCGCTGAACATAAAGCTTTCAGATATTGGCTATGTTGACAACACGGAAGAGGCTGTCGGCAAGCTGTATGAAGGTCAGGATCACGGAAAATGGCTGAATGCAAAGTTCGACAAGGAAGAATTTGACCTGACCAATGAGTTCCACTACGACAAGAAGATGCTGGAAGATCTGCTGGCGCACAAACTGCTGAAAGACCAGCGTGCCACTGCGCCCAAGGACGCTTACATAACGCAGAACGACAACGGCAGTTTCAGCGTTGTGAGCGAAGTTGACGGCGATACCATCGACGAGAACAGGATACAGCTTTTATACGACTATGTTGAGAGCGAGCTTGACAAGATGAATTTCGACATCGCAGTTGGCTCGGTGGACTGCTATAAGACTGCAAAAGTCAAGGCCGATGAGCTTTATGAGGAGTGTCAGAAGCTGAACAACCTGCATAATATACAGATCAGCTTTGATTTTATACTCGGCACTGAACTGATAGACGGCGATCAGGTGATGGAGTGGGTGACTTTTGACGAGGACGCACCCGTTGAAACGCTGGAGGTGGACCGCGATGCTGTTGAGCATTATGTTGATCTGCTGGCGGAAAAGTATGACACTTTCGGCAAGGACAGGGAGTTCAAGTCCACAAGCAGGGGCGTTATAACTGTACCGCAGGGTCAGGGATGCTACGGCTGGTGGCTCGACAAGAAGGGCATGACCAATTACATCATCAACTGCATAGAAGAGGGTGAGTCGGCAAGCACTGATGCCATATGGTATGTCAACCCCGATTCGACTTACAGCTACACCTGTAACAAGGACTGGCTGACTTCCACAAAGGATTTCGCTGACACTTACTTTGATGTTGACCTGAGCGCACAGCATCTGTGGTATTATGAGAAGGGCGAGATGAAGATGGAGAGCGATTTCGTTTCGGGCTACCCCAGCGAGTCGAGAAACACTCCCGCAGGCGTATACAAGCTGTGGCTGAAAGAGCGCGGCAAAACGCTGGTGGGAAGTTCGGACGGGCAGTCTTACGCTTCTTATGTTGAATTCTGGAACTACATAAGCACCATCGGTATAGGCTTCCACGATGCTTCGTGGCAGAACGGCGTATTCGGCGGAACTAAGTATCAGTCAGCCACATGGGGAAGTCACGGCTGTATAAATCTGCCATATGATGCGGCTGAGTATATCTACAACAACGTGCCATATGATGTGCCTGTGTTCGCATACTGGTAAACAGAAAAGTCCCGAACCTGACGGGTATCGTTTTTTCTGCCGAAAACGGAGAAAACAAGGCAAAAACATCTGCCAGACAATACGGCTGTCCCTTTAGCACACAGACTGAAAATGCGGCAAACATAAGCATGAATGCACGCCGATCGCCTCAGGTGCTGTAAGCGGGACGACCGCGTTTGGCAATATCAGCAGTATCCCAATTTGGTTGTGTATTGTTCCCCCGCCGAAGGCGGGGGAACAATACGAAAGAACAGCCATTTTGTATCATCAGCAATACACATCAAGATCGGGAGATATAAAAACACAGCAGTTCTTTCAGCTTGATTTTTTGACATAAAACTGCTTATATATGATAAGGAGTCAACTATGAAAAAAGAATTTGCGTTAGTTATCGCGGCTCTGCTGACCTTTTCGGTGATGGCGGGCTGCTCGCAGGACGACAGAAAGAAAAAGCCTAAAAAAACCGAAAATGACGAAAGCACAGCCGAGCTTCTGACTGACGATGAGGAAAGCTACTACACGGTGGGTGTGCTGGAAAATTTCAGCGAGGACGAACCATCGGTCATAAACGGGCTGATACTGGAGTCGCAGTCGGTATGGAAAAATGTGGACACCATCGACACGATGGCGGAAAAGGGCTTCACAAAAGAGCCGCCGCTGTATACATTCGAGCTGGACGAGGTGTTTGAGATGTACATCGACACGGAGGCTGAGGACAGCTGGAACGTCTACATAATACGCCATGACGACGAGCTGGATATGACCACGCTGGACGAGGATAAGCTGTATCAGCTCAGTGAGCAGGACGGCTGTTCAAACAGGCTGGGCAACACGCCTGACAGGGAGTATCACGGAGACATCGGCGGCATGTGCGTGGCTTCGGATATATCAAGCGAAGGCGACTACGACATGTTTTTTGTCAGGGGCGGGAAGATCGACAGCTATATCGGGCTGGAGATAACTGCGCCTGCGGAAGATATGGAATGATCTGAGGAAACATAGAGGGAAATGCCTGCGTTTTTCAGGTCGGTGCTTATAAAGATTTTTTCAGCAGCTGATATGAAAGACCTGTACAGCGGGCTGTAACACAAAGAAATACCGATACTTCATGTTGTGTGAAGTATCGGTATTTTTGTTTTACTCTCAATTTGGTTATGTATTGTTCCCCCGCCGAAGGCGGGGGAACAATACGAAAGAACAGCCATTTTGTATCATCAGCAATACACATCAAAATTGGGAGATTTTAAAACTACTTCGTTTCGTGTATTGACAAATAATTTGTACCATATTATAATGATCTTTGAGTACGACAAACAAAGGAGAGAGTATACAACAAATGAAAAAAGCAAAACTTACGGTAATATGGACAGTGGTAATGCTTGTGTGGTTTATCATATGCAACATCGTCGGAGCAGTGCTCTTAAAAAAAATTGCCTTAAATGACTTTAATGAGAGCATGAAAGGTTATTCATCAAAGGTAGTTTTCCCTTTGGAAGAGCCGACCGATAAAAAGACAGCGACTCACAATAGTTCGATCATGATGAGCAGAAGCATTCTCAGCAACGATACTCTTGAAAGCATTCATCCGTTTTGGTATTCTGCGGTTTTTGCCAATTACACCATTGATGAATCCTACATATTTAAAAACAAAGACGGAGAGACCGATTTTTCAGAGGGTATTTTCGCACCTGTCTATCTCGACAAGAAAGAGGGCATGGACCCTCACAAGAATGGTTTGGGGCTTATTGATGTGAGAAAGCTCGCGCAGAACGATGGCATTGATGATATACGTGACGCACTTGCGGATAATACCGAAGTGCTTGTACATGTTGACCGCTACGCACTTGACGGCTATGAGGTCATTCCCGCATCGCTGACTGTGACCGACCGTCAGGGAAAGACTATAATTACGAGAGAGTTCCCCGCAGAAGGCGAGCTGACCGACTCAGATGACGCTTTTATATTCAATAATTCTTACATTGACAAACGTCACTGCCTGTATGCAAAGATCGTTACGGCACAGCGGGGGGAACGTCCCTGTGACAGGGCGGCTAAGGCGCTTGCCGCGTCAATACCGTTCGACAAAAAAGAATACAGCAAGGGAAAAACGAGCTATGGGATAACGAGAGTGAATTACTCCTACACCGAAGTTACGGACGGTCACGCCATGATATTCACTTACACGGTGAATTTCCGGAAGGGAGCTGCATTCCATATGGCAGTGTTCGGAGTGATATTCACGCTGATATTTGCGCTGGTCTGCCGCCGCAGAAGAAGATAACAGCAAAGCACCGCTCCCTCAGGGGACGGTGCTGTTTTTAGGGCAAAAAAATTAACGCTCACTTCTGATTCGGCGTGAAATGAGCATTAATTTTCTTATAGAATTATGAAAGGGATTTGATGAACGGCAGAACCTGCATCGGCG
>NZ_CACWPP010000171.1 GCF_902762735.1 uncultured Ruminococcus sp. | reverse complement strand
TCGCGCCAGCAGGCTTGCGGGGAGCGCGAGGGGCAGAGCCTCTCGCATCGGGGAAGCAGTCCAAACGCGACACAGAGAATTAGTTGGGCGAACAAAGCACCGACGGAAAGAGGTCAAAGCATTCGACCAAAGCAAGACAAAAAGCGGCGAAACGACACCGGTTCAGCGGTAAACAACGGCGGGGGCAAGCCCCCGCCCTACACGTATGGAGCGGGCAATTCGCCAAGAAAAGAGCGTACTCATTTCCCGCGAACAGCGCTCCCCGTGTGCGGGCGCGAATTGCCCGCGTCCTCTAGCCGAACAGCGATAGCGTTTTCGGCGGTCGTGGCGCAGTCCCCCGCGTTTGGCGGTTGTGGCGCACCCCCCGCGTTTGGCGGTTGTGGCGCACCCCCCGCGTTTGGCGGTTGTGGCGCACCCCCCGCGTTCGGCGGTTGTGGCGCACCCCCCCGCGATAGAGTGTCAATATTCAAGGCACAATAATACGCGGGCGGGAGGGAGGGGAACACCCCCATAAAAAGAGAACCACCAGCCCGCAAAAGCAAGTGCGCAAAGCAGATAAGATGCACACCTATCCCCAACACGCAAGAAGGCAAGCGACATTCGACCTGCATTCGCGATGATAAAGCAACAAACTATACCGCGAAAGTATTCATTCTGATAATTGTGTGAAATGAGTTCCCGCAGGGCTTGCAATCGGGGTTAGTTTGTGCTATAATATAAGATGATGCGAGCGACATGTAAATGCTCACAAATTTAAGGAAAGAAGTGTTTTAATATGACAAAGATAACTATATTCAGCGGCTTTCTCGGCGCAGGTAAGACCACGCTGATAAAAAAGCTCATAGCTGAGGGCTATAAGGGCGAAAAACTGGTGCTGATCGAGAACGAGTTCGGTCAGATAGGCATCGACGGCGGCTTTTTGCAGGACGCAGGCGTTGAGATAACCGAAATGAACTCGGGCTGCATCTGCTGTTCACTGGTGGGCGACTTCGGTAAAGCACTCAAGCAGGTGCTTGAGACCTACAAGCCCGACCGCATACTCATCGAACCATCTGGTGTCGGCAAACTCAGCGACGTTATAAAGGCTGTTCAGAATATCGACGCACATGATGTCGTTCTCGATGGCTTCACCACCGTTGTTGACGCTAACAAGTGCAGAATGTATCAGAAGAACTTCGGTGAGTTCTTCAACAACCAGATAACTTATGCAAGCTGCCTTATCCTCAGCCATACCGCAGGCGTTTCGCAGGAGAGACTTGACGATGTTATCGCAAGGCTCCGCGCGCTGAATGATAAAGCTCCTATTGTTACTACCGAGTGGGATCAGCTTACAGGCAAACAGCTCACCGATGCTATGACACAGAAAAACACCCTCGATGACGAGCTGAAAGCTCTTCTGGAACAGGAGCATGAACATCACCACCATCATCACCACGATGACGATGATGACGAGCATGAGCATCATCACCACGACCACGATGACGAGCATGAGCATCACCACCATGACCACGATGACGAACATGAGCATCACCACCACGATCACGATGACGAGCATGAACATCACCACGACCACGATCACGGTGAGGGCTGCACCTGCGGCTGCCATGACCATGACCACGAACATCACCATCATCATGCCGATGAAGTGTTCCAGAGCTGGGGCAGAGAAACCACAAAGAAGTACACTAAGGAAGAGATCAAGGCGGCTCTCGAAGCACTGGAGGACGAAAAGAAGTACGGTCTGGTGCTGAGAGCAAAGGGAATCGTTGAGGGCACTGACGGCAGTTGGATACACTATGACTACGTTCCGGGTGTGCCCGATGTCAGAACAGGTTCGGCAAGCACCATCGGCAGACTTTGCGTTATCGGCGCTGAACTTAAAGAAGATGCTGTCGCTGAACTGTTCGGCGTACAGTAAAATATAAAACATGGTTATCCCGCTGACACACCACAAAAACAGCGGTTTTACAGAACTTAAGGCGGTTGGCGCATATTTTTCCCCAGCCGCAGGCGAGGGAAAAATATGGGGTGCTCAATTATCCTTTTGTTCACCGCATTTTAGTTGGTGTGCTAAAGGGATAGTCATAATATAAAATAAAAACTTAAGGTATGCCTTTCCTGCTGATGATAGCTTTTAGCGGAAAGGCAGCACCCTATTTTTTCAAAATAACCGCACACAGCTGCATAAAGGAGGGTACAGCATGGCTGACAACAAAAACTACGAGATAAACAACCGACTGCTCGAACAGAGCGCTTTTGACCGCGACAACCGTTCACTTTCAAAAAAGACTTTCAGAAACGGCAAGGAAGAATACGAGTTCAACGGAATGGAATACAACATTCTTCTCGATTCGTGGGTCAGCTTCAAAAAGGACGGCGTTGACTACGAGTTCAACAGAAGATGGCACAACCACGTTTTCAGTGAAGATGAGATCGCTGAACTGTGCAGCGGCGGGTCTGTCAGCTTCCTGACCATCGAGGGCGAACTGCTCTACCGTATCACGGGCGAGCTGAAAACAGTCCCCAGAAGAGACACTGATATGTTTGACGGATATTCACCATCAAGCTACAAGCTGTACCCGAAAAAGCTGTGCGAATTCGTACCTGTGCGCTTCCCGAAAAAGTTCGAGCCGCCCATCAGGACATTCGGCTACAAGTCAAAGACGATATTCGTCAGGGAAGATGCCAGTGAAACCACACTGTATTTCAACTGTAAGGAACTGCCCGATGCCGCACAGACTGCCGCTCTGCTGAACGGTGAGATAGTTGAACTGACGGCGGCAGAACTGACCGACAGCGACCGTCCCGCATATTTTTACGGCTATTATCAGGGCGCTGACAGGCAAAAGACCGAGCGTCTTTTCGATAACAGCGCACCCGTCGGCAAGGCTTATGTATTGTACAGGCGCGATGTTACAAAAGCAGGCGGCGAGATAAGGCTTAACGGTCTTGCTTTGCCCGAAAACCTTGACAGTGACAAGATAATGAATGAGTTTCTGAACGTTGCTGAACTGGAAGAATATCATAAAGCCGAAGACATCAGACATTTCAGCGATTGGGTCATGCAGAGGGCAGTACCCGTATTCCCTGCCGCATGGAAAGGTCACATTTTCACTCCCGAAGAGATACGCGCACTCAGTAACGGTCAGTGCATCAGCTTTGACTACATCGACAGCGAGGGAATGATCCACCGCGCCAACGGCGCATTACAGCTTGAATGGACATATGTTGAACAGACTAACCCCGATAACACTGTTACCGAGATGCCGCTTGCATATCTTGACTTATCCGATGTGCCCGAACTTCCCTACGATGACGGGATAAACTATTTTCTCGGCATGCGCTTTGAAGAGCGCGGCTTTATGGACGACTTTGTCATAAAGGACGAGATAGACGAATTTATTTCATACGACCCTGACGGCTTTGTGCCGTTCTGACAGGGCGGCTGAGGGTCGGCGGTCTGCGATATGATCTGCAAAAAGACAGCCGTATGATAATTTGTCTGTATGAACGCCCTGCGCGTTATTATAAAACAAGGAGAGTTTTACGACATGAATGAAGATAATTTTGTTCCCGTGTACCTGTTTACAGGCTTCCTGGAGGGCGGCAAGACCACCTTTATCCAGAAAACGCTGGGCGACAAGCGTTTCAACAACGGCGACAGGACACTGCTGCTGGTCTGTGAAGAGGGCATAGAGGAATACGATACTACCGATTTTGAGAAAAGCCACATCTACCTGAGGACCATAGAGGACAAGGAGGACTTCACCCCCGAGAACCTGCAAAGGCTCTATGATGAGATAAAGGGTCAGAGGGTAATGATAGAGTACAATGGCATGTGGACGATGAACGACCTGTTCAACGCACTGCCCGATGAATGGGCTATCTACCAGATAATGAACTTCACCGATGCGAACACGTTCCTCAACTACAACCAGAACATGCGCTCGCTGGTGGTGGACAAGCTGCAAAACTGCGAGCTGACTGTGTTTAACCGCTTCAATAAGGCGACTATGGACAAAATGGAGTTCCACAAGATAGTCAGAGGTGTCAGCAGGCGCACAGAGATAGCTTATGAGTACACTGACGGCACTTCCGAGTATGATGACATACAAGACCCGCTCCCCTTTGACATAAATGCCCCCACTATCGAGGTGGAGGACAGGGATTATGCGCTTTGGTACAGAGATGTCAACGAAGAACCCGAGAAGTATGACGGCAAGCGCGTACACCTCAAAGCTATGGCGGCGCACAACCCTAAGTTCCCGAAAGGCACGATAGGTCTGGGCAGGCAGATAATGACCTGCTGTGTTGAGGACATAACTTTCTGCTGGTATGCCAGCACTTACGACAAGCCCATCAACCTGAAAGAGCCGAAATGGGTAGATGTCACGTTCACTGTGAAGATGCAGAAGCATCCGCTGTACAAGGGCAAGGGTCCTGTCCTTGTCGTTGAGAGCCTTACCGAATCATCTGCACCCGCACAGCCCGTAGCAACGTTTTATTAATTCATAATTCATAATTCATAATTCATAATTATTGGCATGCACGAAAGTAATTCATAATTCATAATTCATAATTATTGGCATGCATTGGAGAATGCTGTGCCGCCAACAAAACCAAGTAAGCACACAAAGCAGAGCCGAGTCGAGCTTTCCGTCCACCCTTTCGCGAAAGGGTGGCGGGGAGCGCGAGAGCAATTCATAATTCATAATTCATAATTCATAATTGTTGGCATGCATTGGAGAATGCCGTGCCGCCAACAAAACCAAGTAAGCACACAAAGCGAAGCCGAGTCAAAGCGCGCGGTCAAGCCTCGCGCCAGCAGGCTTGCGGGGAGCG
>NZ_CACWPP010000170.1 GCF_902762735.1 uncultured Ruminococcus sp. | reverse complement strand
CATAATAGCTCTTTTTGCGGAAATATCCCCACACTTCCGCAAAAATGATCGAAAGCAGAAGTATCAGGCTGACGATCACGATCGCCTGAAAAGATATGCCGAACGCCGCCATAAAGATCAGCACAAGCAACCATGAAATGCCATAGATCAGGTATGCCGTGAGCCTGTCCTTCAAGTAGTCTGTCAGCTTCATTTCAGCACATACCCCTGTTTCTTGCGTGTTTCGATAGCCTCGGGCAGTCCAAGTTCGGCAAGCTTTCCACGCAAGCGGCTGATATTGACAGACAGCGCATTGTCATTGACAAATTCGTCATTGTCCCAAAGTGCGGTCATCAGCTCATCACGGGTAACGATCTCGCCCTGACGGTCAAGCAAGAGCTGGAAAATAATCATTTCATTTTTGGTGAGTATCTGTTCCGAGCCGTTTCGTGTCAGACTGCCCTTGACGGTGCTGACCTCCACATCATGGTATTTCTGTACTGCACCGACCTTTGCTGAACGTTTCAATACCGCCGAGATACGCAGAAGCAGGATCGTCGGATTGTAGGGCTTTTCTGCATGAAACAGCTCTGCCGCTTCCATAAACCCTGCAATACGTTTCTCCGAATCCGCATCGCCCTCAAATCCGGCATGGCACAGTAGTCTGCGGCAATGATGCTGCCCGATCAGGTGCGATGTCATGTCATAGAATGCCCTTTTCTGCGGTATCTGTACTGTTTCAAATCCGTAGAGACTACCGCCTGTATCCACACACGGGATACCGATGTTCCTTATGCGTTCTGCTATCTGCTGTTTCAGCACGGTTTTCTTGAATAACTGTGATGCAAAAATGATCCCGTCAAGTTTCACTGTTTCGATAAGGGTAAATATATTTTCTTCGCCTGTGGTGTAATCATTATGAGGAAAATGGTCATGGGCATTGGTAGTATTTGTCATGACGATCACATCATAGCCGTAAGCAGCTGCTGTTTCATAGATTGCTTCGATCAGTTCAATCTGCAAGGGATCAATTATAGCCGAAATAAGTATACCTATCTTCTTCATACATTCACCGCCTTTGGTTTTCTTTAATTATAACAGTCTTCATATCATATGTCAATTATTTTTGTGTAAAATGGCAACTGGAATGTGGAAAATGTGATTGAAACAGTCAGCGGAACGTGATATATTATATACAACAGCTAAGGTGCAGTTAACAACAAACAGTCACTTTTCAGATAGGAGGAATTATTATGAAAAGTAAAAAACTGACGGCTATGCTCACAGTATCCGCCATGGCAGCCTCAATGCTGCTGACTGCTCAGGCAATACCGGTCACGGCAGCAGGCTCTGATACGCTCAGCTATCCTGTGCAGGAATTTCGCTTCGGTATCGGCGACACCGACCGCAGCATAACAATTTCAGGCACGGGAAGCGGCGATTATGTAAGTTCTGCGGAATTCATCGGAAACCGCACACAGAAGTGGTACTTGAATTACATTTCAAACGGAGTGTATGAGATAGTGAATTCTCAGACAGGCTATATCCTGACTAACAACGGCGGTACCGCAGTCACCGCACCTGATAAGGACGGTGCAAATCAGCGCTGGCAGATAAAGGCAGTCTCACAGGATTTTGAGGGCAACGACCTTTACTACAAGATAGTCAGCAATGCCAACAGTTCCGAAGCGCTCACATTTGATGTAGAAAGCAATTCATTCTCGGTGGACGGCTACAAGGGCAATCTTTATCAGACTTACAAACTGAATCTTGACGGTCTGGAGGGATTTGCGGGGAATTGTATGGTGAACGGCAAGGAAAAAGCCGGAACGATTGGCGGTCTGCTTGGTGAGACAGTGTTCTGTGATACGGTCGAGGAAGTCGTCGAAGCCCTTGACAGCAGAGAGCCGAAAACAGTTGTTGTGACCGCAAATCTCAACTTTGTGAACCAAAGCAAAGCGAAGCAACAGATCCGTGATGACAAAACACTGGTCGGCTCATATGCGGCGAATACCATCGTGGACTGCCAGCTCCGCAATGATGATCTATGGGGCAAGGAAGCTGATACACCAGCCGGAAATATTGTCATTCGTAATATGAATTTCCGAGGTGAGTATCTTAATAATACGGGATCCGGCAATTTGCTCCTTGCATTCTACGGTGTACGAAATCTATGGCTTGACCACAACAGTTTCAGTACTACATTTGCACAAGATAAGAGTCATGAAGTCGGAAAATTTGTGTGGATCAATACACCGGCAAAGGGCTGGGCAGATGACAAGTGGAATGCTTATAACCCCGATTACATTACAGCCTCTTACAACAGCTTTCTGAACCGTTACTGGACATTTGCATTCGGTTCACAGAATACGGATACCTCCCGTCTGCATACAACGCTCATGTTCAACCGCTGGGAGCAGTGTTCGAGACGCTGCCCGCAGTATTCCAACGGCTATGACCACAACTACAATAACTACTATACTGTTACCAATGGCAGCAATCCAAATCATTCCTCACAGGTCATCGGCGGTGAGGGTTCAAGAGTTATCAACGAGAACTGTCGCTTTGAGGGATGTGGACCGTGGGAGCTTGACCCCGACAGAACATCCTGCATCTCCTTCACGGAAAAGGGCAGCTATACCGCAGGCAGTCCTACTTCCGCTGCTGCTCCGATCAAATTTGAAAACCACAACAGCGATACATGGAAGGTCACGGACTGCTACGGCTATCATCTGGTTTCAGCCTATAATACGAACAATACCGACATCAAGGCTTTCTGCAATACCTATTCGGGCGCACGCAATGCTTACAGCAAGCTCCATTACATCACCGATGAGGAATGTGAGAAGTATGTCAGTGCCTCTTATGATGCACCGCATCTGAAGTCCATTGAAGTCGGCAGCGCACCTGTCGGAAACCGTGAGGGCGCTGTGCTGGACGAGGGCGCACTCTACATGATCAAGAATGTGAACAGCGGTCTGTATCTCGATGTGGATGGCGCAAAAGCAGAGAACGGCACCAATATCCAGCAGTGGGGCGCAGCAGAGCCCGGTGTACAGAACACCTTCCGTGTGATCTCCGCAGGAGACGGTTACTATTATCTGGTCAGTCAGGTCGGTGACAAGGCAACATATTTCCTTGATGTTGCCAATAACAGCACGGAAAACGGCGCAAATATCGGTATCTGGAACAAAACAGATGCAGACTGCCAGAAGATCAAGTTCTATGAAGTTTCAGACGGCAAGTATATGCTTCTCACAAAGCAGACAGGTGACAAGAAGTGCTTGGGCGTTCAGGCGGCAAGCAAGAACAGCGGCGCAAACATCGTTCAGTGGCAGACAACACTCAGCGATCCTTCCCAGCACTGGACACTTGAAAAAGTTGATAATGACGGCTGTGAAATGGATACCTCAAAGATCTATATGTTTGAAAATGTAAACAGCGGTCTGTTTATGGACGTTGCATATGCAGGCACAGAAGACGGCACGAATGTATGGCAGTGGATAGGCGATACTAAAAAACCGGGCACAAACAATTCATTTACACTCAAGCGCTTCGGAACTACCAATATGTACTATATCATGAGCCGCCTTGGTAATTACTGTCTGAAAGCAGAAAGCAGTGCAAACGGCGCAAATATTTTCCTGACACCTTATAACACCAAGGACAGCTCGATGCTCTTTAAGTTCGTGAAGAATCCTGACGGAAGTTACAATATCCTTACCCACGCATCAAGAGATAACTGTCTTGTAGAGGTCGCAAATGCAGCAAGTGGCAACAGCGGAAATGTTGCACAGTGGGAGGCAAACGGCAATAATTGTCAGAAGTGGAATCTTATCGAAGTAACGATACCCGAAACGAAGCCTGCTGCTCCTTCCGCTCCCACGATCACAAATGTTGAGTACAGCAGTAAGTCTCATCAGGTAAGATTCACATGGAAACCTGTAAGCGGCGCACAGAACTATGCTATCGCTGTATACCTCGCAGGCAGGTGGAGAATACAGACACAGAGCATCGAAGCTTCCGTCACAAGCTACACCACACCTAAGAACCTGATACCCGGCAAGAGCTACAAGGTAGCTGTCGCTGTTAAGGTAAACGGCATATGGAGTTCCGCAGATGCTGTCAAGCACGCTGTTACCGTTACTGTCAAGTGAACCTTGCAGACCGTTTCGCATAAGTACAGAAAGTAATTGCGGAGCATGACCCTATTTGAACCGATCAATGAAAAAAGCCCCGAGAACTGCTCACACAAGCATTTCTCGGGACTTTTCTTTTCAGGCGGTTAAGTTTTCCGCTCCGCAGGCTCGGACAGTGCAGTGGGACTTTTCCGTTCGTCAGAGAGCCTATCGTCATTCAAGGTCATTCCGCTTCTTTCTTTTCTGCTGATCTCGGCTCTGCTCCTGCCGCAGATATTCCTCGATCGTCCGCTGTGCATCTGCAAGCTCACGGGCTTTTTTGTCTGCCTGATTATACTCTGTATTCATTGCCGACAGCTTCTTACGGAGTGCCGTGATACTCTTTTCCAGATTTTCCACGGTCGGGATATGCCTTGACGGGTAAAGTTCAAAAACCTGTGTGCGCACTTTTCCATATTCGGATAGTTCGTAGCTGTGGGTTTCCTTATACTTCTTTTCGGCTCGACCGCTGAGTGCGTTCAGGTCATTCAGCTCACCGACAAGATGCGCCCTTTCAATAAATGCCGCCATCGCAGCACCACGAACCTGATCCGGCTCAACTCCTTATGCGGTGATAATGTTTTTGGCGATACTCGCCACCTTCATATTGCCCCTGTCAATGGCATCACGAACAAACTTGTTCTCCTCAGCTTTCGGAGTGATTTGTCTGACTTTGATTCTCGGAACATAT
>NZ_CACWPP010000169.1 GCF_902762735.1 uncultured Ruminococcus sp. | reverse complement strand
ACCGAACGACGTACAGCGGACGGCTCGGGCGTACAGGCATCACGATCACACATCTGTATTAAAGAGCAAGTGCCGCAACAGGCGTACAGGCGTACCGATGGCGTAAATGCGCGGTTTTAGCCGTCCCGATAAGCGTACCGAACGACGTACAGCGGACGGCTCGGGCGTACAGGCATCACGATCACACATCTGTATTAAAGAGCAAGTGCCGAAACAGGCGTACAGGCGTACCGACCGCGTAAATGCGCGGTTTTGACCGTCCCGCAAGGTGTACGGCAAGGTGTACAGCGGACGGCTCGGGTGTACAGGTACGGCTGAATGTACGCCATTTGGTACGCCCAAAACGCCGTAATTTCGGGCTTGGTACGCCTGTACGCCTCTTTTCTTTTTTTATTTCTTATATGACTATCCCTTTAGCGCACCAATATCTGACAGCCGTAATCCAGCGTTCTTGGCAAGGGGCTATGCGGCACACCGATTTCACGCATCTTTGCAAAAATGTGGTGCGTCAGCGGGATAGTCATATTATTATTTGACAAAAACAGCATTCTTCCGACCCTGCCAACAATTATGAATTATGAATTATGAATTATGAATTATAAATTTGCCTTGACAAAGGGAAGAAAAAGAGGTATAATAATAAAGTCCGCTGAAATATTCGGCTTATTTTTACTGAAAGGGGTAATGACAATGCCTAAGTTTTACATCACTACACCGATATATTACCCGTCGGGTGATCCGCATATCGGTCATTGCTATACCACAGTCGCATGCGACTCTATTGCGAGGTATAAGCGAATGCAGGGCTATGATGTCATGTTCCTGACCGGTACTGACGAGCATGGTCAGAAGATAGAGGACAAAGCCCGCGATAAGGGTGTGACACCTCAGCAGTATGTTGATGAGATCGTGGCTACATTCAAGAAGCTGTGGAGCTATATGAATATCAGCTACGACAGATATATCAGAACTACCGATGACTACCATGTGGAGAGCGTCCAGAAGATATTCAAGGAGCTTTATGACAAGGGCTAT
The DNA here is from genome assembly GCF_902762735.1 of uncultured Ruminococcus sp. Lineage (GTDB taxonomy): Bacteria > Bacillota > Clostridia > Oscillospirales > Ruminococcaceae > Hominimerdicola. Next base: position 3,847 of record NZ_CACWPP010000169.1, on the reverse strand, counting down.
ATCTACAAGGGCGAGTATACAGGCAAGTACTGTACTCCCTGCGAGAGTTTCTGGACTGAGAGCCAGCTTGATGCTGACGGCTGCTGCCCTGAGTGTCACCGTCCTGTAAAGGAAGCATCTGAGGAGGCTTACTTCTTTAAGATGTCTCCGTTTGCTGACAGGATAGAGAAACTGCTGACCGAAACTGACTATCTCCGCCCGAAAACAAGGGCTACCGAGCTGGTCAATAACTTCATAAAGCCCGGTCTTGAGGATCTGTGCGTTTCGAGAACTTCGTTCACATGGGGCATTCCCGTGACCTTTGACCCCAAGCACGTTGTTTATGTGTGGGTCGATGCGCTCTCGAACTACTGCACCGCTCTGGGCTACAAGAACGACAAGTACAATGACTATGACAAGTACTGGCCTGCCGATGTGCATATGGTGGCTAAGGATATAATGCGTTTCCATGCGATAATCTGGCCTGCTATACTGATGGCGCTGGGCGAGCCTCTGCCTAAGCATCTGGCTGTTCACGGCTGGATAACTTTCCAGAACAAGAACGGTGAGGCACAGAAGATGTCTAAGTCGCTGGGCAACGTGGTAGACCCGTTCATGCTGGGTGAGCGCTACGGCGTTGACGCTATCAGATACCATATCCTGCGTGAGATGGCTCTGGGCGCTGACAGCGCATTCTCCAACGAGATAATGATAAACCGCATAAATTCCGACCTTGCAAACGGCTTCGGCAATCTGGTATCGCGTACCGTTGCTATGGCTGACAAGTACTTCGGCGGCACACTTCCCGAAACTCGCCTTGAGGGTGATTTCGATCAGTCTCTTAAAGACTGCCTGCTGTCGGTGCGCGAAAAGGTCGATAAGTGCATAGACGAAACACGTCTGAAAAATGCACTGGAAGAGATCTTCGTGGCGGTAGACCGCGCCAACAAGTACATTGACGAGACTGAGCCGTGGGTTCTGGGCAAGGACGAGTCGAAGTATGACAGGCTGGCATCAGTGCTGTACAACCTGCTGGAGTCTATCCGCATCATCTCCACTCTGCTGTCTGCATTCATGCCCACCACCATGCCTGAGGTATGGGAGCAGATAGGCGCAAATGCTGACATCTGCACATACGAAAATGCAGGAAAGTTCGGCGTACTGCCCGCAAACGTGACCGTTCACAAGGGCAGGATACTCTTCCCCAGAATAGATATGGACAAAGAGATAGGCGAGCTGAACGCCATCATCGAGAAGAACATGGCTGAGGCTAAGGCTAAGCTGAACGCTGATGAAGCCGCAGAAACATTCACTCCCGCGCCGCTGGCTGAACAGGTCACTATCGACGACTTTGCAAAGGTCGAACTGAGAGTGGCTGAGGTTAAGGCTTGCGAAAAGGTCAAGAAGTCGAAGAAACTGCTGTGCTTACAGCTTGATGACGGCTTCGGCGGCAGACAGGTGGTAAGCGGCATCGCTCAGTGGTACAAGCCTGAGGATCTGATAGGCAAGAAAGTCATCATCGTGGCTAATCTGAAACCTGTTACCCTCTGCGGTGTTGAGTCCAACGGTATGATCTGCGCGGCAGATGCTCCCGACGGCTCTGCAAGGGTGGTATTCCCCGACCAGACTTTGCCAAACGGCTCTAAGATAAGATAGATGGCTGGTTTTTCACTGATACTGGTCTTGCTGCTTATTGCGGCATTTATCATGGGACTGCTGATGATGATAGTTGGAACTGTGATACTCAAAAGAGCGGCAGGCAATTCCCGCAGAATGAAAAATCTCGGCGTGGCGCTGAGAGTGGTGAGCTATCTCATACTTACTCCGTGTTTTGCCTTTGCGTTCTTAATGATCGTGCTGAGGTTTAACATATAAAAAAGGGGGCGTATCCCGCCCCCTGCATAAGCGTCCGTAGCTCAGCTGGATAGAGCGTCAGACTCCGACTCTGAAGGCCGCAGGTTCAAATCCTGTCGGGCGCATAGAAGCCCCTCTGCTTTGGCGGAGGGGCTTAATTTTGCTTAAATCCCGATTTGGTTGTGTATCATCAGCAATACACATCAAAATTGGGAGTTGCTTGAATGAAGTTCGGATATAAGATCATAGGCACAGACAAACAGGTATCCCCATTATTCCGTCCACCCCAGCGCCAGCACCTGACCCTGCTTGTCCTCGTCGCCGTCTGCCATGCTTATCTCAACACGGTATTTCGCGGGGGAAGGCTCCATAATTATGTTGGTCAGCTGAGGGTTGCCCCAGCCTTCGGGGGAGATGACCGTCACGTTTCGGTCGGCGTATTCTGCACCGTCTTGGGTGATGTGTACGCGCAGGTCGCCGTAATTGCCGCCTTTGACCTCTTTGTATATCAGGTAGAGGAACTTCGGCTCGACCTCGAACACCAGCGGGTCGTTGCCCAGATCGGGGTCGTGCGACCAGCCGTTTGTGAAGTGCGCCACGTCACTGCCCTCGACCCAGCTTCCCATCTCAACAGGAGTGATGCCGTCATTTTCAGCCATTTTCGCATCGACCTCGCGGGGGTGGAAAACATCTTCAAAAGGCATCATCGGCTCGCCCTCAGGCTCGACTTCCATTACAGTGTCCCAGTAGTGGTCTATCATGCGGGCGACAAGGGCGTGACCCTCAGTGTTGGGATGTGACTGGTCGTTGGAGAAGTCTTTCCATGTCATTCTGCCGTTGGCGAACATGAAGCGCAGTGCATCGCAGTATGAGATCATCGGCAGGCGGTAAGCCTCGCCTATCTGCTTCATGTAGTCCTGCGCCGAGTGGTCACTTTCGGTGACTGAGAACAGCAGTACCACCGCCACATTCTTTTGCAGAAGTGTCTTGACTATCGACTCGTAGGCGTTCTGGAAATCGGCTTCGTTTCCGTCATTTACGGCGAATTCAATAAATACAAGATCGGGGTCGTAGTTCAGCACATCGCGGTCAAGGCGGAGTATCCCCAGCTTTGAGGGCGTGCCGCTTATGCCCGCATTGACGTATTTCACATTGTCGCCTGTGCCGAATTTCTCAGCAAAATGCTCATAACTCAGCTTTGCATAGCAGAGGTCTGCACCCGCCGAGATGCCCTCAGTTATCGAGCCGCCCAGATACGCAAGGGTGACTTCCTCGCCGTTCTGCGCTTTTTTGATAACGTCCTGCACCATTTTGGTGTTGCCGTAGGAAGTCATGGCAGTGTTTATCATGGCTTCGTCCCATTCCTCATCTGTCTCGGGGAGTTTTTCCTCCTTGCTTTCGGTGGCTTCCGTCACGGCGGCAGAACTTGTTTCGGGTGAAGCAGAACTGCTGCCAGTTGAATTTTCATTTCCGCAGGCAGTCAGCAAAGATAGCGACAGTGCCAGCGAGAGCGCGGTCAATTTTTTCATTTCCATATCCAATATCCTTTCATTTTCGTTTTTCAGAACTCTTTTGGATATTATAGCATGAAGCGTTCTTAAAATCAAGCAGAAGGGGTTAATAATTCATAATTCATAATGCATAATTCATAATTAGTTGGCATGCATTGGAGAATGCTGTGCCGCTTATTAATTCATAATTCATAATTCATAATGCATAATTGTTGGCAAGCATTGGAGAATGCTGTGCCGCCAACGAAGCCAAGTAAGCGCACAAAGCAAAGCCGAGTCAAAGCGCGCGGTCAAGCCTCGCGCCAGCAGGCTTGCGGGGAGCGCGAGGGGCAATTCATAATTCATAATGCATAATTCATAATTATTGGCATGCATTGGAGAATGCTGTGCCGCCAACAGAGCCGAGTAAGCACACAAAGCGAAGCCGAGTCAAAGCGCGCGGTCAAGCCTCGCGCCAGCAGGCTTGCGGGGAGCGCGAGGGGCAGAGCCTCTCGCATCGGGGA
>NZ_CACWPP010000168.1 GCF_902762735.1 uncultured Ruminococcus sp. | reverse complement strand
ATTTTTTTCCGCATCGACAAAAGCAGTGACAACGCGGTTTATTGTGAGAAGATCGCTGTCTTCGGAAAAATACTTTTTTATCTCGGCGATTTCCTTTTTATTCATTGTTATGACCTCCGTATACATTTCTTTAAGAGAAAAGAGGGCCGCCACGCAGCAGCCCTCTTTCCTATAATTTGTCCTCGTCGCCTAAAGTCCATTCGCCCAATGAACTCCGCCAATATTAATATACCACACTTTTCTTCGTTTGTCAAGCTATGGGAGAAAAATTCATAATTATCGCGGCAAGCGGTCAGCACTCCCCCGCGTTAGAATGTCAAATTTCAAGGCACAAGGCGCTGCGGGTGGGCGGGCGGGCAGCCGCCCCATAAAAAGAAAACCGCCAGCCGTTAAACGCAAGTTCGCAAAGCAAATAAGATGCACACAAAGCCCGCCGTTCGTCCATCGCTCCAAAGGACATAACAGCACAAAAAAATCGCCCCGCATGTACGGGGCGAGCGTGAGCCTGTCTGTAAGCCGAGTTTTGTCTTGTACGGTAATCTATCTAGGCTGTGAGTCGCCCCACAGCTCAAGCCACCTACAACCTGGGGTCTGACGAGCGCATTGACCGTTCGGCTGCCATTGGTGTTGCATCGGATAAGGTTTACATGGCAGCGGCATCTCTGCCGCTCCGGTGGGCTCTTACCCCGCCTTTCCACCCTTACCGCATCTCTGCGGCGGTATATCTCTGTTGCACTAGCTCGGAGGTCACCCTCGGCTGACGTTATCAGCTATCCTGCTCGTTGATGCTCGGACTTTCCTCATCAGCGTTTGACCGCTGCCGCTACCGCACGGCATGCTCACCACCTTATAATAACACATTTTTTCATGTTTGTCAATCGCCGCTTTCCGCCGACAACAACAGCAGTCGGCGGGGGAAAGATAACCGCCGACTGTATTCAATTCCCGATATAACATCGTTTATTTTGGTGTATCAGCGAGATAATCATATTTTATTTTTCAGCTATAATCATTATAGCACTTCTTTTATGCCGAACCAAATGCATTTTCAGATAATTTACATTATATTCACTTTTTGTGCAGACAATATGCTATAATTATCATATCGCCGCTTTATGCGCATGATGTCATTTGCCGTACTTATACGGAAGATCCCAATTTGGTTGTGTATTTTTCCCCTACCGCAGGCGGGGGAAAAATATGGGGTGCTCAATTATCCTTTTGTTTACCGCATTTTTAGTTGGTGTGCTAAAGGGATAGTCATATAAAAAATATGAGGTGTTTGCTATGAACGAGATCAGTTTGACAGATGAGATGATACGCGCTTTTACCGATGCAGATCCCGAACAGGTGCGCAAAACGGTAAACGAACTGCATGAGAACGAGAAAGATGATGAGCTTTCTTTGGATATGCTGGAAAATGTCTGCGGCGGTTCTATCGCGGGCGAGGGCTATCAGTTCATCAAGCTGTGCTTTGATATAGCAAAGGCTGCGGGTTGCAGTTCTGTTGAATCTTTTGTGGAGACAAGCGCTAACATGTACCTGAAACACGCTTTCGGCAGTGATATGACTGTTGATGAAGTGCGTTCTGCCGCAAGGTCGGTATGGAACAGGTTCAGGTGATGCTATACTTTATTTAATATAAGGCTGTACGCTGCAGGATACACAGCTTTAATCAAGATGTATCCTCCCTCCTGCTGACATTTGATATTGTGGTTATCCCGCTGACACAGCACAAAAAAAATCCCGACACACTTTGCATCAGTGTGTCGGGATATTTTTTACTGCGGTTTATTCGGGTCTTGTCTCTTGAGTTTGGTCATCTCAAAAATAAATACATATGTCGCGATAATGAGTATCAGCACGGCAACTGCCGCCACGATTATTACCACCAGCTTAGTACTGCTTATGCCCTCGCCGTTTTCATCGTCAGCGTCCTTTGCGGAAGCCTTTGACTTGGCGGACTTGCCTGACTTAGCTGCGTTTTCCTCTGCCTTTTCCTCGTCATAGGTGGACTTATCTGTACTCTTCGCGCCGCCGCCGTTGTTCTCAACGCCTATATCCTTGCCGCCCTCACCGGGTTTAATTTCGGCATTCAGCGCTGAGAAAGCTGTCAGCCATGCGAGAGAAGCGTTCCAGTTTATGGTACACTCGTTTACGCACCACGCCTCAACGTGGTCAACATAGCACTTCTGGGGAGCTATCTCGCCCTTTTTCCAGCCCATGCCCCTCACCCACGGGTCCTGCATACCCGAGTTGGGTCCTCCTGAAAGCACGCCGCAGGGCGCTTTCGGGAATGCATCATCTATCTGGTTCGACCACCAGCGGTGGTGGGGATTTTCGGTGGTGTGTGTGCCGTAGCCTGTAACGTAGGAGTAGTCCATAGCATTTCTGCCCAGCAGGTAGTCAAGACCCTGCAAAGCGCCGTCGGTATAGCTTTCGTCATCGTTCATAACAGCGGCAAAAGCAAGCACGATGGCGTTGTCTGCCACGAATGAATTCGAGCCCCAGAGGTAGCCCTTGTCCTTGTCGTTATAGCTGAGCGTGCTTTGACCATACGGCAGACCAAATCCCTGTCCGTTCTCCAGTTCAAGGTAATGGTCGGCAGCTTCTGTGAGCGACTTCTCAGCCTTTGAAACATCGTCAAAACTGCCGCTGTTGAGCAGTGCCGTGAAAGTACCCAGCGCCGCAGTGTTGCCCCAGTCAAAAGTACCGACCGTGTCAACGCTCTCGCCGCCGCCCAGTGTTACGGGGACTTCCATGAAGTAATCCGACTTCTCGGCATCTTTGAGGTAATTATCCTTCTCTGTTGCCACATAAAGTTCCATAGCCGCCCAGTAGAATTCATCTGTAACATCGTTGTCGCCGTAAGCGCCGCCGCCAACGCTCTCATCAAGGGGCGCGTACATGTCGGGGTGCTTTTTTGCGGCTTCGTATGCCTTTTCTGCGGCAGCGAGGCATTTATCCGCGAACTCTCCGTCCAGCTTTTTCCAGAGCCTTGCCGACTGCGCCGCGCAAGCCGCGAGGTTCAGCGTTGCCGCAGTCGTGGGAGGCTTGATTATACGCTTTTTGTCGTCATCGGCGGGTGCTACGCCCAGACCTGTCCATGTTTCGTCATGGGCTTTATGGTAAGCCATGCCCGAATAGTCGCCGCCCTCTATCTGCATTTTCAGCATCCATTCCATCTCCCACCTTGCTTCGTCAAGCAAGTCGGGGAAGCCGTTGCCGCTTTCGGGTATTATCATCGAGCCGTCTGCGAAAATCTTTTCGTTGCCTGTGAATGTGAAAAATTCGTAGAGATCCTGGAGCATCCACAGCGAAAGACCGCCGTTGACGGTGTACTTGCCGTGATCGCCCGCATCGTACCAGCCGCCTGTCACATCGACAGAACCGCTTGTGCCGCTGTAACCCCATGTATGCTGTATCTCCGCATTATCGGTGGTGTGACCCGCCGCGCGTGCCAGTGAGGACTTATCGCCCGAACTGATGAACTCTTCCTTTATCTCGATGCCGCTTCGGTTCTGGTAGAAATAGTTGAGCGAGTCATACAGCATCGCCGAATAGTCGCTCACTTCGTCCTTTGCGAACACCTTGAAATCGCGGCTGACAGCGCCGTTATCTGCTTCGATATGGAAAGTGCCGCTGCCGTCAAAGTCTGAAAAATCGAGGATATGCACGGTGTCCTCCGAGTCCTCATCATAGCCGAAATACTCGCTCTTGCCCTCATACATGATGTCGCCCGACTCATCTATCAGCTTAAAGCCGACCTCGTCCTTATCGGTGCAGAGGAGCGTTGCTTTCTTCTCACGTTCAAGAAAATAGCCCACCTGATTTGTGAGAATATCCGCACGTTTCCAGACTTCGGGGAAAACGTAGTCGTTCTCATCACTTGTAAGGTCGGTGAGCGACATATTGTCAAAGGTGATGACAGTCCCCGCAGGGAAACAGCCGCCCGGTGTATACTGACCATCACCGCCCAGATGGAAAGCCCATTCTGCCACATCTATATTCTGTGAAGCGGTGAAAGTCACATCGACTTTCTTTGTCTTGTTTGCGCCGATGGGTATGGGATCCCATGTGCTGTCAAGGTCATAGCCGTTGGACATGTTGTGCCACACCTCAACATCGCCGTCAAGGTTGCCTATCTTGGTGTAGTATTTGCCGCTGTTTGACGGTGTTATCTCGTATGACACCTTGTACTGGTGTCCCGAAACTATCTTCAGTCCTCTGTGGCGGAACTGGCAGTCCCACCTGTCCTCACCGCCGTTGGAAGCGCCGCCCGGATTGACTATGGTTATCTTGTACTTGCCGTCGGCAATATCGAAATCCATCTTGCCTGTTGTAGACTCGCATATGTGCCAGGGCAGACCCACGCCGTCATCGAAATCAGTCTGACCCAGCTGCTGACCCGCAAAGCCGCACAGCGCCGCCTGACTGTTTATCGTCAGCACCGCTGCCGCCGCAGCCGAAACGATACGTTTTATCAATTTGTCTGACATTTTACATTTCCTCCGTTTTGACCCATAAATAAATTTCCGTCATAAAAAACACTGTTATATATTATAACATATTTCAGCCCCCATTTCAAGCCACCGCTGAAAATTATGCCATTTACGCCCAAAAAAGCAAAAAAAATATGACTATCCCTTTAGCACACCAACTAAAAATGCGGTAAACAAAAGGATAATTGAGCGCCTCACGCCAAGAACCTTAAGCTCTGTATAGCCGCTGTTTTTGTGGTGTGTCAGCGGGATAACCACCAAAAAAAATGAGCCTGACTTAATGTCAGGCTCACAGTCTGTCTCAAAACCCCATATCCTCCTCGGATATGGGGTTAAATCATGCTGTGAACAGCCAATATCTGTCAAAAACAGCAAAAAAACAAGTAAAT